>DATIPS010000010.1 GCA_035471805.1 Acidimicrobiia bacterium
CGGGCGATCAAACCCAACCGATCCGAGATGGTGGCGAAGGTGCTGGGGTTCATCGGCCTCGCCGGTGCGATCGTATTCGGTTTGATCCGTGCCCTCTCAGACGCAATCGACATCATCCGCTAACACGATGACTGTCGCCCAGCTTCACAAGTGCGCCGATCAGGGTGTCGACGTGATCGAAGAGATCGGCACTCTGCGACTGGCAGGGAACGAGGTGCAAGGGAGGCTCCTGTTCGGACCACCGAAGACAACTCGTTCCATCCGGAGCGTGACGATGCCCAAGGCACTCAAAGATGAACTCGCGGCCCACATGTCGATGTTCCCGCCTGGCGACGATAGGTTGGTATCCACCGCACATGCAGGAAGACCGCTCCGGCGCAACTACTTCCGGCGGCGAGTGTGGATTCCAGCCGTGACTCAACCAGTTGGTCGGTCCTTCACCTTCACGGACTAAGACACAGTCATGCTGCCCTGCTCATCGCTGCCGGACAGCATCCAAAACTCATCCAGGAGCGTTTGGGACATGCGTCGATCAGGACAACCCTCGATGTCTATGGTCACCTATTCGACGGCATCGACCAGGCTGCCGCCGACGCTATCGACAATGCTCTAACGGCGGAGCGTGTGGGGTTGGCTCTGCATCCAGGGTCTTGCAGCAGGACCAACGACACAGAAAACCCCCAGTGACCTGGGGGTTTTCTTGTGGGCCCTGAAGGATTTGAACCTTCGACCTCTTCCGCGTCAGGGAAGCGCTCTCCCCCTGAGCTAAGGGCCCTCGGGAGTGACAAGTGTAATCCACTCGAGGCGACGACCGGAATCGAACCGGTGTACCGGGTTTTGCAGACCCGTGCCTAAACCACTCGGCCACGTCGCCGCAATCAGCGAGGGCGACCGGGGCCGCCCTCTCGAGCGGAAGACGGGGCTCGAACCCGCGACCTCAACCTTGGCAAGGTTGCGCTCTACCAGCTGAGCTACTTCCGCGTGCCCGGCATTGTAACCCGACGCCGACCGCTGGCCCAACGTCAGTGACCGGTCGAGCCGAATCCCCCGTCGCCGCGGCTTGAGTCGGGTAGCTCATCCACCTCGACCCAATCCTGTACTGCGACGGCGACGACAACCAGCTGGGCGATCCGCTCACCCCGGGCGACCTCCACCGTCTCGTCTCCATGGTTGATGAGAATCACTTTGACCTCGCCGCGGTAGCCGGAGTCGATGAGGCCGGGCCCGTTTACCACTCCGAAACCGTGCCGATCAGCCAAACCACTGCGAGGCACCACCAGTCCTGCGAACCCTGCGGGAACCGCTACTGCAACACCGGTAGGTATCAGTTCCCGCCGGCCGGGATCCAATCGGAAGTCAATCCGGGCATATAGATCTACTCCCCCGTCCCCCTCATGTGAATGGCGGGGCGTAGGTAGTTCCGGATCGAGCTTCAGGAAACTAATCTTCATGGCGATAACAAGGTTCGTGGGGCTTTCAGACGGGTGGAGAGTCATGGAGAGTCCACGTGCCACAAGGGTACTGCAAAGAATGCCGAGCACATGTAACGATCCGGGACGGCGCCTGCCTGCTCGGACATTCTGTCGACCCGGCCACCATCGTCGCCGGGAGCGGTCGTCATAGAGCTCCGCGCTCTCGCAGTTTGAATCACAGCCAGTTGGTGGCTCCGCGCGGCGCCGTCGGGGTCGACTTGCTTCCGTCCCAACAAGACGGAGAACCATCTCAGCCGCGACCCCCACGCATCAACGGGCGCAAGATCGAACCACAACCCCATCCGAGCGAGACTCCCGCACCGGCACCAGCGGATCCCGTCCACACGCCGCAACCACTCCAGCGTCCGCTACTCGGCAGAAGCAAGATGCCGATGCTCGAACTACTGGGCTTTGCAGATCCCGACGATCACTCGGCCGTATCACTAGTCGAACCGCCAACAACGCCGTTGATTGCCCGGCCTCCGTCACGGAGCAACGGCGACAGACGCCCCATCGCGCAATCGACAGTCCAGATTCCCAAACCCGGCCCTCGACTCGCCGACGTCCACCGGGGAGAGAGCACGGAAAACACCGGGGTCCTGGTAGCTCGTCTTTGGGAAGCCACCCGGGAGAATCCACCACTCGGCGACGACTGGAAACCAACCCAGGCCGTCGAAGCGCCGAACCGCTCCTACCGGTGGTCGTGGATCTCCGCGGCCCTGGCGTTGACCGTGACGGTCGCTCTGCTGGCTGTCGCCGCATACCGCCTGCCGATCAACCAGGCAAGCGCACTCAGAGACAACCTGACCAACAGTTACCTATCCCTCGACGCCGCCGCCGACCGAATCCCGGGAGTCGCGGACCTCATTCTGAACCCCGATACGACTTCGAGCCAGTTCGCAGAGGCCGCTGTACCGCTTCTCGCGCTCTCGGAGGCGGCCAACTCCGCGTACGCAAGCACTACTGCAGACACGATCGGTGACCTCCCCTTCGTCTCCAAGGAGCCACTCGAGGCGCTCGAACCGGCGGAGTCGAGCCTCCAAAGAGCTGCAGACGAGGCCCTGGCAATCCACGAACGGATCGGAGACATCCTCGACTACCGGATCCTCCTCGAACGCGCCCTGGTGCTCCCATCGTTGCTGCCCGTTCAGGCTTCAGATGCGCAAATCTCCGACATCGGCGTCGGCCTCAGCGACACACTCGCGGAGACGACCGAAGTACTGCTTCAGTTGCCCCGAGACGAGATACTCGCCGCTCACCGGCTACAACTCGAGAAGGGTTTCGCCGAAATGAGCATCCACGTGGCCGACTATCTCGCCGCCCTCAGATCGGAGAACTCCTTCGCAGCGTCGCGCATCGCGGCTGAAATGCGCTCCACTGCGGAGATCACGAAATCGATCGATACGACCCTGACCAGCTTCGAGACATGGCTACTCGACGCAACCGACAGGCTCGAACAACAGCTGGGAGCTGCCGCGCTGACCCTTCAGACCACCGGGTCCTGAGCACCGGCGTCAACTGCCGAATCCTCGAGAGCGGCCATCTCGCGCTCGAAATCCTGGGCGCCCTGAAACTCCTTGTACACCGAGGCGAAGCGCAGGTAGGCGACCTCGTCGATCTCGCGCAGGCGGCCGAGCACCTGACGCCCGATCTCGTCGGAAGACACCACTGTTCCGATCGCTCTCAGTTCCGCCTCGATCGTGTCCACGAGTTCGGCGAGTGTGCCGGTTCCTACCGGGCGATCGGCGAGCGCATTCTCGAGACCGCGCTGAAGCTTGTCCGTGCGAAATGGTTCGGTACGTCCCGATCGCTTGCTGACCATCAACAGCGACTCGGTGCGCTCGTAAGTCGTGAATCTGTCGCTGCAGGATTCGCATTCTCGCCGGCGCCGGATCGCTCGACCCTGTTCGGCCGGTCGGCTGTCGACAACTCGCGTGTCGCCTGATCCGCAGAATGGACAATGCATCAACGGCAGGCTACTACCGACCACCGGACCCGCCGGCACTGCCCTAGCCGTCGATCAATGGAATGATCAGGCGGTCACCCGGAAAGATCTTGCTGCCGTCGAGTGAGTTCATCGCCTTGATGTCGTCGACCGTGTCGCGCACATCGGCTCCGTCTGCGGTGTGGTCGCCTGCGATCTTCCAGAGAGTCTCGCCGGATCTCACCGTATGCTCCTGTGTCAGAGCAACGTCGTCACCTGCATCGACTTGCCCGGCGAGCAGGAGGAACAGGGCACAAACGGCCACAGTAAGGAGAACCACGACCCTCAGAAGGGCGTTGGAGCGGACCGTCATGACCTGTTACCTCCTTCTCGCTTGGTAGTGAACCCGGTTCGGTATTCAGAGTACGAAAGGTGTGTGACAGAAAACCGACCCAGACCATTCGAACGTCTGTTCGGTAGCCTAGGCGAACAGACGTTCGGGGTCAAGCACGAACATATGTTTGATTAGATCGGCGAGACGGAGTAGATTCGGAACATACGTTCGAGAAAGGGTGGCCGTGGACGAACTGAGTATGCGCCAGCAGGAGATCCTGGATCTCATTGGGCAGACCGTGCAGGACCGCGGGTACCCGCCTTCGGTTCGGGAGATCGGTGACTCTCTCGGCCTGCGATCGCCTTCTACGGTCCACAGCCATCTTTCGACGCTGGTTCGCCTCGGTTACCTGCGCCGCGATCCTACGAAGCCGCGCGCCATTGAAGTCGTGGATCGTTCGGAGTCGCCGAAGCGCTCGAACGCTCCCACCCGCGACGTGCCCCTCGTCGGACGTATTGCAGCCGGCTCGCCGATTCTCGCCGAAGAAGACATCGAAGAGGTCTTTCCACTCCCCCAGCAGCTCGTTGGGTCCGGACCGGTAATCATGCTCGAGGTGCGCGGTGATTCGATGATCAACGCCGGCATCCTCAATGGGGACTACGTGGTAGTCAGACGACAGGACGACGCTCTGGACGGCGAAATAGTCGCCGCGCTGGTCGACGACGAAGCCACAGTCAAACGGCTGGAACGCCGAAACGGGACCGTCCTACTCCACTCTGAGAATCCGGCATACCAGCCGATGGTGTTCGAAGACGGCGTGAGCCTCGTGGGGAAGGTTGTTTCGGTTCTCAGGTCTGTCAGGTAGCACTACCCGGCGGTCCATACACCCGAGTAGACGGTCGTTGCCGGACCGGTGATCCATGCCACTCCGTTCGATATCTCCACGTCGAGCAGGCCGCCCGGCAAGCGCACCGTCGCAACAGACGCCGATCGACCGGTAGCTGCGGCAGCCGCCACCACCGCGGCTGCACCCGTTCCGCAGGCAAGCGTCTCTCCGACGCCCCGCTCCCAGACTCGCATAGCGATGGAGTCAGAGGACAGGGCGGCTCCGAATTCAACGTTGGCGCCACCCGGAAAGGCGGCATTGTGCTCGAGCCTCGAGCCGACACCCTCTACATCCGATGCGGCCGGGTCCTCGACGAAGATCACGGCGTGCGGATTGCCGACGTTCACGCTGCGCACTGCGTAACCATCGATCATCTCATCACGGGCGGCCACCTCAACCGGCCCCAGCTCGACCCGGATAAGGTCCGGAGTGAGCACCGAGACGCGACGGGGGCCGACGGCGGTCTCGACGACGAAATCCGGCCCATCGACGAGTCCGAGGTCCACGGCACGACGGGCAACACAACGTAAACCGTTCCCACACATTTCAGCCGGGCTTCCGTCGGCGTTCATGTACTCCATCTTCACGCGCGCCGGTCCCAAAGGAGACACGATCAGTACGCCATCCGCGCCGACCCCGCGTCGCCGGTCGCACAAGGCGGCAACCGTCTCCGAATCCAGTACTACGGGCCCGTCGAGCATCACGAAGTCGTTGCCCAGACCCTCCATCTTGGTGAACTCCATGCTCAACCCCTCATCGCCTGAACCGCCATCTGCCACCGCTCCTCCGAGTTCTCGGACCACGGTAACCAGGTCAGCCGTGGATCCCGGCGAAAGAAGGTCCGCTGTCGCTTCGCCAGTGCCAGCGTTGCCCGCCGGGCGCTTTCGACTCCTTCTCGCAGGCTCAACTCACCTGCGACAACCGGGAGGAGCTGTTTGTAGCCCACTGCCTGCCGGGCCGTGCGCCCCAGGTCGTTCGCCAGTCGGGCAACCTCCGCCTCCAGACCCTCGGCCAACATGGAGTCCAGCCGACCAACGACCCGGTCGGGCAGCTTCTCACCGGGATCAAATGCAATCGCTTTGAACGAATAGAGAGGCTCGTACTCGATGAGCCGCCGCTGCTCCTCGGTGGCGGCCCGCTCGCTCGGCGTCTCTCCGGTCAGTGCGGCGATCTCCAACGCTCTCGTTACGCGGCGAGGGTTCGAGAGGTCGATGTGGTCGCCGGCCTCGGGATCGAGCCGGCGAAGTCGGGCCATGCCCTCCTGTTCGGACAGGTCCTCGAGCCGGGTGCGGGTTTCCGCATCATGAGGACGAAACTGCATGGGATCGACCAGCGCACGGAAGTGAAGGCCCGAGCCGCCGACAATGACCAGCGGACGGGTTGCCGACTCCATCACGCTGCGGCCCATCCGTTGAAAATCCGCCACGCTGAACGACTCGGACGGATCGACCAGATCGATCCCGTGATGCCGTACCCGGGCACGGTCCTCTCGGTCGGGTTTCGCCGTGCCGATGTCCATGCGCCGGTAGACCTGCATGGAATCGACAGAAATGATCTCCGCCGCCATCTCCTCAGCCAGCCGGATCGCTGTTTCAGACTTGCCCGACGCGGTGGGCCCGAGCACGGCAAAGATCTCGATCAGGTCAGGCTCCCCAACAGATGGTGTTTCGCCGCAGCTGTGATATCGACTTCGAAGAATGATCCGGGCGCGAACTCGCCCGCCACGTGGACGACCCGACCGCCCCTGGTGCGCGTCGTGGCTACCGATGCATCCTTCTTCGACGGGCCTTCGGCCAGGACCTCGACCCGCTTGCCCAGTTGCGCCTGATTGAGTTCCACAGAGATCCCGGATTGGATTTCCAGCAGCCGGTCGAACCTGTCCTGGGCAACCTCCTGGTCCACGAACTCATCGACGCGAAGAGCAGCCTCGGTACCCGGACGCGGCGAAAACAAGAACATGAAGGCCTGATCGAATCGCGCTTCTCGGACAACATCGAGGGTCATCTCGAAATCCTCATCCGTCTCACCGGGGAACCCGACGATGATGTCGGTCGACACTGTGAGATCCGGGATGATCCGGCGAGCGAGCTCGAGGCGCGACATATACCGCTCGACGTTGTATCCCCGGTGCATCGCGGCCAGCACTCTGGGGCTGCCCGATTGCAGCGGCAGATGAAGTTGCTCACAGACCGCCTCGGTCTCTGCCATGGCCAGCGCGACATCCTCGCGGAAGTCTGCCGGATGGGGACTGGTGAACCGGATCCGGCGTATGCCCTCCACCTCCCCGACCCGACGCAGCAACTCGGCGAAGATAGGGCGCCGGCGACCATCGATCGCCAGGTCGCGACCATACGTGTTGACGTTCTGGCCGAGCAAGGTGACTTCCACGACACCGTCCGCGGCCAGACGTTCGACCTCCCGTACGATGTCACCGGGTCGCCGGCTGATCTCGATACCTCGCACGGCGGGCACGATGCAGAAGGTACAGGTGTTGTTGCATCCAACCTGGATAGTCACCCAGGCAGAGTGCTCGAGTTCACGTCTCACCGGAAGATCCGACGGCATGCTCTGCAGTTCGTCGGCGATCTCGGTCACCGGTCCCCATTCCTGTGCATGGTCCATCAGATCCAGAACGCGATCGAGATTGTGAGTGCCGAGCACCACATCGACCCAGGGGGCGCGTTCCCGCACAATCTCGCGGTCTTTCTGAGCCGCGCAACCGCCCACGATCAGGACCTTGCCCGGCATCTCATCCTTGAGCTGCTTGAGATGGCCGAGATGTCCGTAGAGACGGTTGTCCGCGTTCTCTCTGATCGTGCAAGTGTTGATGAACACGACGTCTGCCGACTGATAGTCGGCGACCGGCGACATCCCGTCCCTTTCGAACAACCCGGCGATGCGCTCGGAGTCGTGCTCGTTCATCTGACAGCCGAACGTGCGCAGGAAATAAGTCTTGCCCTCCCGGGTCGGAAGGCGGCGCTCCTTGCGGACTGGTTCGGCGATCAGGACGGGTTGAGTCATGGGGTCTAGCGAGCGTAGTCGGTAACCCGGAACTCCCGGATCACCGTCACCTGGATCTGACCCGGATATTGCAGGTCTTCTTCCATTTGACGAGCGATCCGCCGCGCCAGGTCGGCCGCCTCCAGATCATCGAGCGTTCCCGGATCAACCACGACCCGCACCTCGCGCCCGGCCTGCATCGCGAATACTCGTTCCACACCGTCGAACGCTCCGGCCAGTTCCTCGAGCCGCTCGAGACGCCGGACGTAGGACTCCAACGCTTCACGGCGAGCACCCGGACGAGCGGCCGACACAGCGTCCGCCGCCTGCACCAGCACCGCCACCAGCGTGCGCGGCTCGATCTCGTTGTGATGAGCCTCGATGCCGTGAACGATCGCCGGATCTTCACCGAAGCGACGGGCAATCTCCGCACCGATCAACGCATGTGATCCCTCGACCTCGTGAGTAATCGCCTTCCCTATGTCGTGCAGCAACGCGGCACGCTTGGCGTGAACCACATCTATGCCGATCTCCGCGGCGAGCATGGAGGCGACGTGGGCCGATTCCACAACATGGTTGAGAACGTTCTGACCGTAGGATGTCCGATACTTGAGCCGGCCGAGCAACGTGACGAGTTCGGGATGCATACGCGCCATTCCGACCTCCAACAGTGCCCACTCACCGGCGTCGCGCACGCTCTGCTCCACCTCAGCCTTGGCCTTTTCGAAGGCCTGCTCGATCGACGCAGGATGAATCCGGCCGTCCGTCACCAGTTTGTCGAGGGTGATACGAGCGATCTCTCGCCGCACGGGATCGAATGAAGAGACGGAGACTGCTTCGGGTGTGTCGTCGACGATCAAATTGACTCCGGCGATCGCCTCGAAGGCGCGAATGTTCCGACCCTCGCGGCCGATGATGCGGCCCTTCATCTCGTCGGAGGGAAGCTCCACAACAGAGACAGTGCTCTCGGTGACAACCTCCGAAGACAATCTCTGGATCGCCGTGGTCAGGATCCGCCGCGCCCTGCGCTCGGACTCCTCGCGGGCCTTGATCTCCATGTCCCTGACCATGACCATCGCTTCGCGCCGTGCCTCATCCTCAACGTGGGCCATCAGCTCCTGCTTGGCGGCTCTCGCATCGAAACCCGCCAATCGCTCGAGCGAAAGGCGTGCCTCTTCACGCAGAGATTCGACCTCTGCTCGCTGCTCGCCGAGACCGGCCTCACGCTGAATCAGAAGCTGCTCGCGCTGGGCGAGGTTCGAGGCTCGTTGCTCGAGCGTCTCCTCCCGCTTCGCGAGACGATCCTGCGAGGTATGGATTTCGATTCGACGGTGCTCGAGAGTCGCATCCTCGCGGTCCCGGTAGGTTTCTGCGATCGCACGCGCCTCTTCCTCAGCCCGCGAGAGCAACCGCTGGGCCTCGAGCCGGGCGTTGCCCAGGACCTCCTCGGCGCTCGACTCCGTGGCTCCATCAACTCGCCGCCTGGTCGATCGAGCTCCGAGGAAACCGACTATCGCGCCGCTCAAGACCGCCAGAACGCCGATCACCAACGCCCAAAACGGATCCATCTTTCCCGCCTTCCTGCGGGAGATGCAGACATGCCGAGCCAGCCGGCTCGGCACACACACGAACGGAACGGATATAGGTCAGTCCTTCGTTCTCGTTCCGTTTCTCCTCTGCATCTCGACCACAGTTGTACAGTTTTTCAGTGTGTTTTCAGTGTGTGCTTGTCGCACATGTTACCCGACAGATCCCGATTTTGGGATGCATGATTCAGCCCTTCCGGAAACAAAACCTGCGAGGTGAGTGGCCGCCCGCAAGTCCGCCGCCGTCATCGGCTCATCGGTCGTCCGAGAGCTCCTCTCCTGACGAAACCTCCGAGCCGGACTCCTCTTCTTCGGGCTCGACGAGCCCAACCGCTTCCATCACCTTTGCCTGGAGTTGTACTGCAACGTCGGGGTTCTCCCGCAAGAAACGCTTGGAGGCCTCACGTCCCTGTCCGAGCTGGTCGTTGTCATAGCTGTACCAGGCGCCGCTCTTGCGCACGATTCCCTGCTCAACGGCCACGTCGAGGAGGCTTCCCTCGCGTGAGATCCCCTCTCCGAACATGATGTCGAACTCTGCCAGACGGAAAGGCGGAGCCAGCTTGTTCTTCACGATCTTCGCCCGCACCCGGTTTCCGACGTTCTCCTGGCCATCCTTGATGGCCTCGATACGCCGGATGTCGATCCTCACCGTCGCGTAGAACTTGAGAGCCCGGCCGCCGGGAGTTGTCTCTGGCGACCCGAACATCACGCCGATCTTCTCACGGAGTTGATTGATGAACACCGCAGTGGTCTGGGATCTGTTGATGTTGGCGGTCAGCTTCCGCAGCGCCTGCGACATCAACCGGGCCTGAAGGCCGACGTGCGTATCGCCCATTTCGCCTTCGATTTCTGCCCGGGGGACCAGCGCAGCAACAGAGTCGATGACCACGACATCGAGCGCACCGGATCGAATGAGGATATCGGCGATCTCCAAAGCCTGTTCGCCGGTGTCGGGTTGCGAAATCAGCAACTCATCGACATCGACGCCCAGCGCCTTGGCATAAACCGGATCGAGGGCGTGCTCGGCGTCAATGAACGCCGCTATACCGCCGTTGCGTTGCGCCTCGGCCACCACGTGCAGAGCGAGGGTCGTCTTGCCGCTGGATTCGGGACCGTAGATCTCGACGACCCGGCCGCGCGGCACTCCACCGATCCCGAGCGCGATGTCGAGCGACAGAGCTCCCGTGGAAATCGAGGGAAGACGCTGATGGCCGCTCTCCCCGAGCCGCATGATGGCGCCTTTCCCGAACTGACGCTCGATCTGCGCTTTGGCCATATCGAGAGACTTGTCGTTCTCCACAGGATTCCCTTTCATCTGCTTCATCACCAACGGTATTGGTTCGGTGTGACAAATACCATGAATGTCGTTCGAAGACTAGGCGAACGTGTGTTCGCATGCAAGGAAATGAGGTCGTCGCGAGTCGCGAGTCGCGAGTTTCTCGTCGCGAGTCGGAAGTCGGAAGTCGGAAGTCGGGAGGGGCTAGGTGCTGGGGTCTAGCTCGAACCGTTCCAGGGCCTCGTAGCGGGCACCTCCCCGGCCAAGGTGGCTCTCGAACAATGTGACCTCGTCGACCATCGTCCGGATCCGGAACTCCTGCACGTCGCGGATGAGGCCGGTCAGGTCTTCCGGCGGACGGATGCGGCTCAACGTCAGGTGAGGGTGGAAAGGGCGCTCCTCCGGACCGAACCCCGCCTCCCGGCACGCCTCCTCGACTCGACTAGCGACTGCCCCAAGCGCAACGGACCCATCGGCGACTCCGGCCCAGAGCACTGCGGCCTTCGCCGGGCGCGGGAATGCACCGAGGCCCGTGAGGGTCATGTCGAAAGCCGAGCCGAGATCAGCTCCGGCGAGGGCCATGAGCAACCGATCCCTGCCGACCTGGTCCACGTCACCGAGGAACCGGAGCGTCAAATGCCAGTTCGGCGGGGGTACCACCTTGCCCGGCAACCGGCCCTCGACCGTGCCGGCCAGTCGCGCCGCCAGCGCGTGTCGGGCTTCGGCAGCGAGGTCGACACCGACGAACAGGCGGCCTACCGCTCCCACCACTCCCCCACGATGGCCAGCCGGACGAGATGCAGTGCGGCGGTTGCCGCATAGGTTCGGATCCGTTCCCGGTCACCGGGCAGGCGCATGATTCGAGAGCCCGAGCCCTCCGGGGTATGGACGGCAATGATCATCGTCCCGACTGCTCGCTCCTGCGGGTCGGGACCGGCCGATCCGGTCACCGCCACTGCGACATCGGCCCGGAAGCGGCTCGCCGCCCCCTCGGCCATGAAGAGTGCCGTCGCCTCGCTGACTACACCCTCATCCAGCACCTCCTGCGGCACGTCGAGAATCGACGCCTTGAGATCTGTGGCATAAACGACGGCACCGCCGCGGAACCCCTGGGAGGCACCCGGCACTGAAGCGATACGTGCCGCGATCATTCCGGCCGTCGCCGACTCGGCCGTTGCCATCGTCCATCCACGTTCGAGGAGAAGCCCCAGCACGACCTTTTCGATCGTTTCATCGTCCACGCCGAACACGGAGGCGCCCAACCGCTCCCTGACGATCTCCTCATAGGGGGCAATCAACTCGACCGCATCTGCTTCAGTGGGTGCCTTGGCCGTAATGCGGACCTTGATCTCACCGGCCGACGCGAGAAAGGCGAGGCTCGGGTTGGTGGACCGGTTGTAGAGATCATCCAGCAGTTCCGCCACCTGCGATTCGGAACGGCCCCAGCTTCGAATGAGCCGGCTCAGCACGACGTGTTCGACACCGGCCAGATCCCGGAGCCTGGGCAGGATCTCGTGCTCCATGAGGAAATGCATCTCGGCAGGCACACCCGGCAAGGCGAAGATCCAGCGGCCGTCATGCTCGAGGGCGAGGGCCGGAGCAGTCCCCTTCGGGTTGCCGATCTGCTCGGCTCCGGCGGGATACTCTGCTTGACGGAGATTGCTCTCCGGCATCTCCCGGCCGCGCGACTCCCAGAACTTCCGCAAGCTCTCGGCAAACTCGGCGTTGAACTCGAGCGACCGTCCTGTGGCAGCTGCGATCGCCTCTCTCGTGACGTCATCCTGCGTTGGGCCGATACCGCCGGTCAGGATGATCGCATCTGCGCGACTCATGGCGGTGATGATGCAATCGACCATCCGGTCCAGGTTGTCACCGACGACTACCTGGTAGTGGGCGTCGAACCCGGACTCGGCCAGCTTGCTACCGAGGTAGGCCGCGTTGCGGTTGGTGATCTGCCCGAGCAGGAGTTCGGTTCCGACTGCGATTACTTCAACGATCAAGAGGGCTCCGGGTTTCGTGCTCTAGGCGTTCTGTTTCTCGTCCCGTGCACGGTAGAACCTCGAACTCAAAACCTCGAACCTCTTCTCAATCCTGCTTCGCCAGCAGGTGGCGGATAGCGGCAATCCTCGCCTCGATTTGGTCCCGTCCGTGGGAGGCATCGATTTGCCGATTCAGCTCGATGGCATGCATTCCGGATAGCGTGTCCCCGCCGTACGACCCGCCCGACTGCGTCACGACATCTATCCGCTCCCCCTGCAGGCTCTCCCATCGTGCGATGAGGCTGGCGAGTTCCGCCTCGAGGGACTCCCGGTCGATCGGCGCGCTCTCACGCAACACCGCCGCCCGGGCGCGCAGAAGCTTCTGTTCATGTTGGAGCTCGACGCGCTCTGCGTATGCTTCATCGGGCAGCGCAGACAGTCTTTCCATCACGCGACGCATCTCCGCCAGGACTTCGTCGAGGTCGTATTCGCCCATTCCCTCAGGCTAACGGCCCGTGCCCGGCACTCCGGCCTCGGGGAAGGTTTTCCGCCCCACGAGACGGTCTATGAGTCGAAGAACTGCTCGTCTTCGGTCGAACCCTCCAATGCGAGAGTCGCCGATTCGCCGACGGTCATCGCCACCATGTCGAAATAGCCGGCACCCACCTCGCGCTGATGACGAGTGGCGCTGTAGCCCCGCTTCTCGATATCGAACTCGTGTTGCTGCACCTTCACGTAGGCGGTCATTCCCTCGTTCTTGTATCCGAGCGCGAGATCGAACATCGCCGCGTTCAGCGAATGGAAACCGGCCAGCGTTATGAACTGGTACTTGTAACCCATTGCCCCCAGTTCCTTCTGGAAACTGGCGATCTCGGCGTCATCCAGGTACCTCTTCCAGTTGAACGACGGCGAGCAGTTGTACGACAGCAGTTGGTCAGGAAACACGGCGTGGATCGCTTCGGCAAAACGCCGGGCCTCGTCGAGATCGGGATGCGCCGTCTCACACCAGATCAGATCGGCATATGGCGCATAGGCGAGGCCCCGGGCGATGGCCTGGTCGAGGCCGGCGCGAGTCTCGTAGAAACCCTCTGCCGTTCGGACTCCCGTCGTGAACCGGCGGTCCCGCGGATCGATGTCGGTCGTGAGCAAGGCTGCTGCATTGGCATCCGTGCGAGCCATGATCACGGTGGGGACGCCGGCGACATCGGCCGCCAGACGAGCCGATTTGAGTGTGCGGACGGCCTGACTGGTCGGAATCAGCACCTTTCCCCCCATGTGGCCGCACTTCTTCTCGGAAGAGAGTTGGTCCTCGTAGTGAACTCCCGCCGCACCTGCCTCGATGAACGACTTGGTCAACTCGAAGACATTGAGCGGCCCACCGAAGCCGGCCTCCCCGTCGGCGACGATGGGTGCCATCCAGTGGTGATCTCCCTTACCCTCGGACCATTCGATCTGATCGGCTCGCCGCAGCGCGTTGTTGATGCGTCGCACCAACGAAGGTGCGCTGTTGGCCGGATAGAGGCTCTGATCCGGGTAGACCTGTTCGGAGAGGTTGTTGTCTCCGGCGACCTGCCACCCGGAGAGGTAGATCGACTCCAAACCTGCTTTGACCATCTGCACCGCCTGATTGCCGGTCATGGCACCAAGCGCGTTCACATAGTCACGGCTATGGACTAGCTCCCACAGCCGCTCCGCCCCCTCCCGGGCGAGAGTGTGTTCGACCCGAACCGAGCCGCGCAGCCGCACGACATCCTCAGCCGTGTAGTCGCGGGTCAATCCGCTCCAGCGCGGGTTGGTGTCCCAGTCGGTCTGGATTTGCTCGGCCTCCCGTCGGACGCGCTCGGCAACGGTCATTGCTGGTTCCTTTCAGTCGATCAGTTCGTAGGCGGGAATGGTCAAGAACTCCTGGAAATCAGGCGCAACCGCGACCGTCTCAAACAGATTCCGCGATTGCTCGTACAGGCCGGTCGCGTAGAACTCATCGCCGACCATCCGCCGGATGTTGCGCATTTCATCGTCGGTGATTTCGTCGACCAGTTCCGCCGTGAGAGTACGTCCGTCGTCGAGTACGGCTCCGTTGTGGACCCACTGCCAGATCTGACTGCGAGAGATCTCGGCCGTGGCGGCATCTTCCATGAGGTCGTAGAGAGCGGCGGCGCCGTTGCCGCGCATCCAGGAGGCCATGTACTCGATACCGACCCTCACGTTGGTCCTGACTCCCCGCTCGGTGATGAGACCTCCATCGATCCTCGTGTCGAGCAGTTGGGCGGCCGCCACCTCTACCTCGGCGCGTTGACGGTCTATCTGATTGGGACGATCGCCCAGTACCTCGTCGAACACCTCTCGCGCGGTCGGGACCAGGTCGGGATGCGCCACCCAGGTTCCATCGAATCCGTCGCCCGCCTCGCGGAGCTTGTCTTCCCTCACTCCTCGCAGTGCCCGTTCCGTGACCTCCGGATCACGCCGGTTGGGAATGAAGGCGGCCATACCCCCCATCGCGTGCGCGCCCCGCCGGTGGCAGGTCTTGACCAGCAACTCCGTGTAGGCGCGCATGAAGGGAACCGTCATGGTGATCTGGCTCCGATCGGGAAGGATCAGATCGTGGTGATTCCTGAACTTCTTGATGACGCTGAAGATGTAGTCCCACCGGCCGGCGTTGAGCCCGGCCGAATGCTCACGCAACTCGAAGAGAATCTCGTCCATTTCGAAAGCGGCCAAGACGGTTTCGATCAGGACCGTGGCCCGGATGGTGCCGCTGGGAATCCCGAGAGCCTGCTGAGCGGCGATGAAGACCTCGTTCCACAACCGCGCCTCGAGGTGACTCTCGAGCTTCGGCAGGTAGAAATACGGTCCACTACCGGCCGCGATGGCCCGCCCGGCGGAGTGGAACATGTACATCCCGAAATCGAAGAGGCTCGCCGAGATCGGTTCACCGTCGACCAGAACATGCTTCTCGTCCAGATGCCACCCCCGTGGACGCACCAGCAACGTGGCGATCTGGTCATTCAGTTCGTAGCGCTTTCCGTCCGGGTTCTCGAATGTGATGGTCCGTTCGTGAACGTCGATCAGGTTTGCCTGACCGTCGATGGTGTTCACCCAGTTCGGCGTGTTCGAGTCCTCGAAGTCGGCCATGAACACTTTCGCCCCCGAGTTGAGGGCATTGATCATCATCTTCCGTTCGACCGGTCCGGTGATCTCGACCCTCCGGTCGACCAGGTCGGGTGGAATCGAAGCAACGGTCCAGTCAGATTCGCGGACATCCCCGGTATGAGGCAAGAAGTCCGGCATCTCTCCTGCATCGATCCTCAACTGTCGCTCTGCGCGCGCCGCCAGCAGCTCTCTCCGGCGCGGGTCGAAACGGCGATGGAGATCGGCGACGAACGCAAGGGCTTCGTCGGAAAGAACCACACCATCGAACTTGGATCCCCGCACCTCTGTGCCGCCGCTCATTTCCATCCTCCTGATGCTCGAGAACGCTTCTCAAAGTCACAAGAACCTATTTTCTTGCCAACAAGAGGCAGCGCCGAAGGCTTTGGGGGGTAATATTGTGAATAATTATCAGTATTGACAGGAGTTGGTGATCTTGGGCGAGCAGATCGATCCTCTGGTATTCGGGCACCGTCTCCGGCACTTTCGCCGGGAAGCCAAACTGACGCTCGACGAACTCGGGGGGCGAATCGGGAAACCTGCGCCGTATCTGTCAACCCTCGAGAACGGCAAGAGGGAACCAAAGCTGGGGCTGGTTTCTTCGCTGGCCTCTGCACTCGATGTCTCGCTCGCCGATCTGCTGGATCCGGTTCCTCCCTCGAAACGAGCTCGACTGGAGATCTCGCTGGAGCGAATACAGGGAGAGGACCTCTACCGGGAGCTGGCCTTGCCGGAATTGAAGCCCTCTGCGCGGCTCTCCGATGAGGCCCTGCAGACCATCGTCGGCCTCTTCGAAGGTCTGAAGGACCGTGCGCAAGTCCGGGCAGCGACTCCGGAGGAAGCGAGAAAGGAGAACGCCGATCTTCGTCGCCGCCAGCGGCAACTCGGCAACTACTTCGCCGAAATCGAGTCCATGGCGGGGCAAGCGCTCAGCAACATCGGGTACTCGGGTTCCGGGGCCGTATCACAACGAAACCTCCTCGATCTGGCATCTCACTTCGGCTTCACCGTCCATTCGGCCGGCGACGTTCCTCACGCGGTCCGGTCGATCACCGACCTCCGCGACAACCGTATCTTCATCGCCCAGCGCAACGCGTTGCGCACGCGGGCCGCTCGATCGGTAGTGCTCCAGACCCTCGGACATTTCGTGCTGGGCCACACCGACCCGACCGGGTTCGGCGATTTTCTTCGCCAGCGCCTCGAGGCCAACTACTTCGCCGGGGCCGTCCTCGTGCCTGAGTCTGCGGCAGTGCCCTTCCTCAGCACGGCCAGATACGATCGCGATCTCAGCGTCGAGGATCTCAAGGAACTCTTCTACGTCTCCTACGAGATGGCCGCGCACCGTTTCACGAACCTCGCGACCAAGCACCTCGCCCTCACGGTGCACATGATTCGATCGGATGAAGATGGGATCATATGGAAGGCTTACGAGAACGACCAGGTTCCGTTCCCGTCCGACCCGGACGGAGCGATCGAAGGACAGCGGCTGTGCAGGCAGTGGGGAACCCGCATGGTCTTTCAGTCGAGTGACAAGTTCTCGATCCACTACCAGTACACCGACACTCCGCGGGGAACGTTCTGGTCGTCCACGCATGTCGAGGCCGATCGGGAGCCCCTCCACGCGGTAACCGTCGGCACGACATTCGATCAGGCGAAGTGGTTTCGAGGTCGCGACACGGACAATCACACTGCCTCTTCCTGCCCGGACGGTGATTGCTGCCGCCGCCCTCCCCAGGATCTGATCGCCCGCTGGGAAGGAATGGTCTGGCCGTCGGTGAGGCCTCATTCCCACGTTCTCGCCGCGTTGCCGGCCGGCACGTTTCCCGGTGTAGACATGACCGAGATCTACGAGTTCCTGGAGAGGCATCCGGCCGAGTGACGCCGGACATCTCGCAGGAGGTGCGCACTTGGCGATACCGTTGCGAGGCGCGAATCTACTCGGCCAGGAAGAGAGCCGGCTCCTCCAGGTTCTCCACGACCATCGCCAGGAACCGGCGTCCCAGGCCGCCGTCGATTACCCGGTGATCGTAGGAAAGGCTGAGCGGCATCATCGGAGCCAAGGTCACCTTTCCGTCACGGGCCACCGGCTGGTCCTCCGCCCGACCGACCGACAGAATCGCCGTCGTTCCATAGGGAATGATCGGCGTGCCGAAGCTGCCGCCGACTGCGCCGATGTTCGAAATCGTGAACGTCGCACCGGACAGATCCCCCGGTTCCAACCGACGGGAGCGGGCCGATTCGGCGAGACGCAGGATCTCCGCGGCGGTCTCCGAAATGCCCAGTTCCCCCGCGTTGTGAACGACGGGAACGATCAATCCGCCGTCGGTGTCGACGGCGACGCCGAGGTTGTAGAAACGCAGAAGAACCAGTTCGTCGCCCTGGATGGTCGCATTGAACTCGGGGAACTCCCGCAGCGCCGGTATGACCGCCTTGATAATCAGTACTTCTATCGGCATATCGGTGTCGGATCTGCGTGCCAGTGCCCGACGGGCCGCCAGCAGGCGTGCGGCGTCCGCCGAATCGAAGGCCGTCACATGAGGAATCTCGGACCAGGACCGGCTCATTCGGGCGGCGATCGTACGGCGCATCGCGCTCATTGGAACACGCTCGTGATCGCCGGCGGGCTCCGCAACAGGCCCCGGTTCCGGGGCGACCGCAGAGGCAACGGTGGCCTTCTCCGCAGACTCCGTTTCGGCGGGCCGGACGATCGGCCGCTCTCTATCGTCGCCTGCGGGGCCTCCCGCGAAAGCGAGTACGTCATCACGGGTGATACGACCGTGCGGTCCCGACCCCTGCACATCCTCGAGATCGATTCCGTGCTCCTTGGCGAGTTTCCGCACGAGCGGTAGTGCTTTCGGCCGGTCGGCGGCCGCCGAGACGTCCTCACGTTCGGCTGCTCCCAGCAGTACGGCCTCCTCGGACAGGGTACCGACGATGGGGGCGACCTCGTTGCTCGCCGCATCATCGACCTGCGGAGCCCATTTCTCTCCGGCGTATCCGACTACAACGAGGATCTCACCGACCTTGATAGTCGAGCCGGCCTCCCCGCCTCGAAAGAGGACCACACCCGCGTACGGCGAAGGGATGTCGGTGACGGCTTTGTCGGTTTCCAGTTCGACGAGGGGCTGATCGACGCCGACCGCCTCCCCTATCTCGACCAACCACTGCACCACCTCAGCCTCGGCGAGGCCTTCTCCAATGTCCGGCAGCCGGAACTCCTTGGCCACTTAGTCCTCCAGTGTCTTTCCGACGGCCGCGACTATTCGATCGGCGGTCGGCACGTAGTGATGCTCCGCCAGTTTGAGCGGGACGACCATGTCCCAGCCCGTAACACGTTGGACCGGAGCGGTGAGAGAGAAAAGGGCGCGCTCCTGTATCTGCGCCACGACCTCAGCTCCGAACCCGGCCGTGCGATGGGCTTCATGCACGACCACGGCCCGGCCGGTCTTCTCAACCGACCCGACGACGGTGTCGACGTCGAATGGAACGATGCTGCGGAGATCGATCAACTCTGCCGAGACCCCCTCCTGAGCCAGGATCGCCACCGCTTTGCGCCCCTCGACGGTCATCGCCCCGTAGGTGATGACCGTCACATCCTCGCCGGGCACCAGGACGCGCGCCAGGCCGAGCGGAACGCGATACGGTCCGTCGGGAATCTCCTCCTTGACCGATCTATACAGGCGAATCGGTTCGAGGAAGATCACGGGGTCCGGGTCGTCGATCGCTTGAAGCAGCATCCCCTTGGCGTCGTAGGGAGTCGACGGGACGACCACCTTCACTCCCGGTGTGTGCGCATAAATCGACTCTGTGGATTCGGAGTGGTGTTCCGCCGCCCCGATACCGCCGCCGTAGGGCATGCGAATCACCATCGGGGCCGTGAAACGGTGTCTGGAACGGTTCCGTATTCGGCCCACGTGTGAAACGATCTGGTCGTAGGCGGGATAGGAGAAGCCCATGAACTGGATCTCCGTGACCGGCCGCATTCCGGCGACGGCCATTCCGAATGCAGTGCCGATGATGCCTGATTCGGCCACCGGGGCATCGATGATCCGCGCCGGGCCGTACTTCTCGTAGAGGCCGTTGGAGACCCTGAACACTCCCCCGGTCTTGCCGACGTCCTCCCCCATCAGCAGCACTCGATCGTCCTGATCCAATGCAGTGTCGAGGGCGTCGGTGACGGCCTGTGCCAGCGTGAGGACGGCCACTATCCCCCCTCAGATTCGAGGAGACGCCGCTGGCTCTCCAAATCGGAGGTCGGTTCGGCAAACATCGAATCGAACAGGTCGTCCACATCCGGCGCGCTGAGGCCCTCTGCCAGCTGGACTGCCCGTTCGACGACGTCCCCCTCTTCGCCCTCGATCAACTTCTGCCACTCCTCGTCCCACGCCTGATGCGTCTCGAGATAGCGACGCACGCGTTCCAGAGGATCCCGTGGACGCCACTCCTCGACTTCTTCTTCCTGCCGATAACGAGTCGGGTCATCGCTGGTGGTGTGGGGACCGAGCCTGTAGGTAACCGCCTCTATCAACGTCGGCCCATCGCCCCGCCTGGCCCGTTGGACCGCCTCGTTCGTCGCCCTGAACATCGCGAACAGATCGTTGCCGTCGACCCGGACGCCCGGGATGCCGTAGGCGCCGGCTTTCTGGGCGATGGTCTCGGTCGCCATCTGATCCCGTATGCCCATCGAAATGGCGTAGTGGTTGTTCTGGCACAGGAACACCGTGCCGGTCCGAAAGACTGCGGCGAAGTTCATGGCCTCGTGGAAGTCGCCCTCCGAGGTTGCGCCGTCCCCGAAGTAGGTGATCGCTACCCGGTCGGTGCCCTGCATCCGCTCTGCCCAGGCGAGACCCACCGCGTGCAGCATGTGCGCACCCACTGTGATAGAAGGCGGGAGCACGTTCACATAGTCGGGAGGGGATCCGCCGCGTTCGTGTCCGGTTCGGCCTGCGAGCAGCAACTCCCACGGGTAGCCCTGCATCCACATGGCGGCGGCATCTCGATAGGTGGCCACCATCCAATCATCGGGACGCAACACGGCGGCGCTTCCGACCTGTGCGGCTTCCTGACCCTCGAAAGGAGCATATGTGGCGAGCCGCCCCTGTTTCTGGATTGAAGTCGCCTTGCGGTCGTACAAACGTGCCGCCACCATCGCGCGATAGAGACGTCGCGTCATGGGGATATCGACCGGCGGATCACCAACCAGTTCCCCCTCTGGCGTCAGAATCTGGAGCATACGGCGCACAGGCTAGTGGCTTTGCCGAAGCCGGAAATCCGGGCCGCGCCTGCCAGGAACCACCCCTCGAGAGCACGGCAGGATCACTCGTCTACGTAGTCGATCATCCAGACGAAAACACCGTGGGATCTCCCGCCTTCCGTCTCGAAGGCGGCCGCCATCTGCCCGAGCGGACCGAGCGCCGCGGCGATCTCGGGAGCCGGTTCGAACAGCTCTACCAGGGATTGCGTGTCGACATATAACACCACAGAACCAGGATCGACGCCTATCGCCTCGGCGACCGCCGCCAGACGAGTGCTGTCCGCGAAGGAGGGCGAAGAGCCGATTGAAGTCGCCAGCGAACCCGACGAGGCGGCTGCCAGGTATCTATCGGTGACACCCAATACGGCCGTCTCGCTGCCTATCTGACCCAGCATCCAGAACGTTCCGGAATCAAACGTGGCGCGGGCGATTTCGTCGAGGCCGTTATCACGGGCGTAACCGACGAGGTCCTCCACGGTCCTTTCGACTTCGCCCGGGTTCGTCGTTCCAAAGAGCGCCATCACGCCGATCGGATAGCCGATCTCCTGGGCCATCGCACCGTCGGTCGTCGTCACCACCGCCAGCGCAGAGGGAGCATCGAGGAGGCCGAGAAGACTCCCGAAGTCGATTCCAGTCTCCCGCTCGGCTTCGGCCAGGAAATCGTCGGTCTCGGTTTCCCCGAGGGTCGTGGTGATCGTCTCCCAGTAGGACGCCACCGACCATCCACCGAACATCGCCAGGGTGTCGACGGGCAGGTCGCCGGTCACGCCGCCCATCTCGAGTGTGATTCCACCAGCCGGTTCCGACCCGAGCACAACCGACTCGACCCTGACTCCGTAGTCGGCGATCGAGACGGAGGCGCCGACTGCGTCGAAGCCGATTCCGGCGAAGGTTTCGGTGGCCAGACCTTCGGATGCGAGTGCGTCGGAGACGACGGAGCCGTTCAAGTAGACCGACATCAATCGGTCCGGGGGGAGCGAATCCATCACCGACGCAAAGGTGACATCGTCGGCCAGCGACGCTCCTCCCTCAGCCGCCAAGGCACCTTCCACGGCACTCTCGGTGCCGAAGACCACCATCGATCCGACCCGCGCGAAGACGAGTGCCGGATCGAACTCGAAATCATCCGACGCCGTGTACACGACAGTTCCATCGCGTGTGACCCGCGCCACGTCGACACCGGTGGCCCGTCCGAGGCCCTCGGCGAAGTCCTCGAGGAACACGTCCGAGGCGCCGCCGTCCCGGGTCTCGACGGCCAGGAGGACCTCGGGGACATCGTTCGAGGTCAGGCTCTCGAATCCAGACATCGAGAAGGAGACGGTCCTTCCCACCCAGGGACGAATGTCGTCGGTGAAGTCGACTCCGACGGCGTCCGACATGGCCGCGTCGATCTCCCTCACCAGGCCGTCGACGTTGAGGATGTCTCGGGCCTCGACCTCACCGGAGGTTTCGATCATCGAGATGATCGTGTCGTTCAGTTTGCGCGCGTCTCCCTCGATCAGTTGGAGGAAATCGATGCTGAAGAAGAACTCGGTATCGGGCGGCATCACCTCGGCCGCAGCGACCGACGTCGACAAGAACGAACGAAAGGCAAGAGCACCGCCACCGATCACCACAACGACGAGTACTGCCGCTCCCAGCGCCATCCACGGTCGACCCTTCGAAGCTACGAGGGGCTGTCCCGCCCCAACGACAAGGGTGTCGGAGTCCGGCAGCGCCGAACCCTGCTCACCGGCGAACGGATCGGGCCGACTCGACTCGGGCGGATCCTGGGGTGCCTCGAAATCACTCACGGTACGCCTCCTCGTCCGTTCATTATCCACGCAGAGTCCCCAGGCCGTAAGGGATTTCTCGAATCAAGCCTCCGACGAAGCAAACATCGAATCGAGGTCGTCGATCGTCATCAAGACGGTGCGAGCTTTCGACCCTTCAGACGGCCCGACCACACCTTTGCGTTCGAGGACGTCCATGATCCTCCCGGCCCTGGCGAATCCGACCCGTAGCTTGCGCTGGAGCATCGAGGTCGAGCCCAGCTGAGATCTCACCACCAGCTCGATGGCTTGCCGGATCAACTCGGCGTCATCGTCGTCGGCATCTTCGGCAACGGCCTGCGCTTCCTTGGCCAGCGTCTCGATGACCTGGTCCTGGTACTGCACTTCACGTTGCTTCTTGACCCAGCCGACCACCGCGTGCACTTCCTCTTCGGACACCCAGCCGCCCTGGATGCGCTCGGCCTTGGGCTCCTTGGCCGTGACAACGAGCATGTCACCCATTCCGATCAGCTTTTCCGCGCCGCCGCCGTCCAAGATGACCCGGCTGTCGGCCTGCGAGGCGACGGAGAATGCCATGCGGCTCGGGATGTTCGCTTTGATGACTCCGGTGATCACGTCGACGGACGGCCGCTGCGTCGCGATCACGAGGTGAATCCCGACCGCCCGCGCCATCTGTGCGATGCGCACGATGGCATCCTCGACTTCACGACCGGCCACCATCATCAGATCGTTCAGCTCGTCGACGACCACTACCACGTATGGGAAACGATCGAAGCCGTCCGGATCCAGGCCGCCGCGGTCCCACTTCTCCCGGTAGCCGATGATGTCGCGCACATGCGCGTCGGCGAGCAGGTCGTATCGACGGTCCATCTCGGCGACCGCCCATTTGAGAGCATCGGTCGCCTTCTTCGGATTGGTGATGACCTTGGTGAACAGGTGCGGTACACCGTTGTACTGGCCGAGCTCGACCCGTTTGGGGTCCACCATTATCAAACGCACGTCGTCGGGAGTCGTGCGCATCAAGAGGGAGGTCACGATCGAGTTGATGCACGAGGACTTGCCTGCGCCGGTGGCTCCCGCGATCAATACGTGGGGAAGCTCGGACAGATTGATCAACTTCGGGCGGCCGGAGATGTCCATACCGAGCGCCACCTCGAGCGGATGCCCGGTGAACTCCTCCTCAGCAGCCCGCAACACGTCGCCGAGCGTGATCAGGCGGCGCTTTCGATTCGGAACCTCGATACCGATGGCGCTCTTGCCGGGAATCGGAGCGAGCAGACGGACGTCCGGAGTGGCCAGCGCATAGGCGATGTCGTTGGCGAGACTCGTGACCCGGGAGACCTTGACTCCCGGCTCGAGCTCGATCTCATAGCGGGTGACCGTCGGCCCCGGCACGATCTTGGTCAGCCGGGCGTCCACACCGTGCTGACGCAAAGTATCTTCGAGATCGAGCGCGGTCTGCTCGAGTATCCGTTTCGACTGTGACTCGCCACCGCCGCCCTTCAGCAGTTCCAGAGGTGGCTTCTGATAACCCTCTCCCGGCTTGGGTTCCGGGAGGGCGATCTTGGTCTGTCCCGGACCGGGACGCGCCTGGCCCTTCGGCTTCGAAGAAGGAGCCCTGTTCTTCTGGGCGCCCACCGGCTGCGAGACGGGTTTCGGCCGGGGGGCCTGCGGTCGATGCGCACCGGATGCGGCCGCCCTGGCATGGCGGGCGGGCCGGACCGGCATCTGCAGCGACCGTGCCCAGAATCGAACCGCCCGACCGATCTCACCGAGCGCCAGGAAGAGTTGCCGCACGGTTGCTTTCGAAAGGATGAGGACGCCCACGGACGTCACGGAGGCGAGCACCACGAATGCGCCCCAGTAGCCGATCAACCGGCGCAACGGGAAGGAAGCAAGCGAACCGACGGCCCCGCCGCGTTCGATTACCTGATCCACATCCGGCCAGAGAGGGACGGAACCGGTGAGGAGGTGGAAGAGCGACAACGATCCGACGAAGGCTGTGACCAGGCCGATGGTCAACCGCCCGTAATCATCACGATGCTTGCCGATGATCAACACCACCCCGAGCGCCGCCAGCGCAACAGGGAACGCCACGGACCACAAACCAAAGAGCAGACGGAGCGTGGACACGATGCCCCGCCCGACGGGGCCGGCCTCGCCGATGAAACCGAGGCCCATGAGAGCGGCGACAACGAGAAGGACCACACCCCAAACGTCGTCGGCCTGTCGGCCGAGTGTTTCCCGGACAAAAGCTCGCAGTCTCGCCAGCGAGGAGAGGCCGCTCTTCCGAGATGTCTTCTTCTTGGTTGTCTTGTTGGACACCCGCTTCCGACCGTTTGTCCCCCGGCGGGTGGGTGTCCGGGTAGCCATTCGGGTTTACTTTACACCCGGCCGCTCGCTCCACCAATCATTCCGCGCGCAACCTCGCGCGGAGCGCGCGAACCGTTACGGAGCAGAGCTCGTGATCCGGTCGATCTCCGCATTGAAGCGGTCGAGAGCCACGACCTCCGACTCGAGCAACGACCTCATCGTTTTCGCGCGACATTCGGCACCTATTGGGGCAGATTGTCGCGCGAAAACGTCATGTTTCGAGGATGAGAGGCAGGACAACGGGCCGGCGCGATGTCTCCGAACGAATGATCGTCGACGCTGCCTGGCGTACCGTCTGCTGCAAAGCGCTGTGATCCGTCTTGCGACCCTTCTCGGCCATCTTCTGAATCGCCGTCCGGACCGCGTCCGCCGCCTTGGCGAGGACCGCGTCCGGCTCATCCATGAAACCGTGGCTGTCCATGATCGGCCCGTACTCGACCAGGCACCGATCAACGTTGACACCGATGGTTATCACCACCACCCCCTCATCCGCGAGATGGCGGCGACGGCGGAGCACCGCCCGCTTGGTGTCACCGACTCCCGATCCGTCCAGGTAGACGTACCCGGCCGGGAAGGCCCGACGTTCGACGAAGGTGTCTTCACCGTCGAGAACGACCCGATCCCCGTCTTCGAGGACGAAGACCAGCGGCACATTCATCTCTTCGGCCAGGTCGGCGTTGGCCGACAGGTGCCGGTACTCGCCGTGAATCGGGATGTAGGCGTCCGGACGTATCACGTTGATGAACGTCTTCAACTCCTCCTGTGCAGCATGGCCGGACACGTGCACGTGGGCATTGCGGCCGTGATAGACCCGCGCTCCCGTCCGATGGAGCTTCGAGATGACCCGCGAAACGGCCCGCTCGTTGCCCGGGATGGGAGTGGCGCTGATGAGCACCGTGTCCGTCTCATTGAGTTCGACGAACTTGCTGCTGCCCGTAGCCATCAGCGACAAGGCGGCGAAGGGCTCTCCCTGCGCTCCGGTCGTAATCAGCATTTGACGGTCCGCAGGAAGGCCAACCAGATCTTCGACATCAACGATCCGGTCCTGGGGAATGTCGAGCACGCCGAGTCGGGACCCGACCCCGGTTACACGGTGCATTGATCGTCCCAGGAAGGCGATTGTCCTTCCGTCGTCCAATGCGGCATCGGCGATCTGTTGAACGCGGTGCACATGAGACGCAAAGCACGCGGCGATCACCCGGCCGGGTGCCGTGTGGACGATTCGCTCGATCGGCCCTGCGAGGGAACGCTCTGAGGGGACGAACCCGGTTCGCTCTGCATTCGTGGAATCCGCCAGCAAGAGCCGGACGCCGCGCCGCCCCAGGTGGGCGAACGTCGGCAGATCCGTCGGAGTCGAATCGATCGGCGTCGGGTCGAGTTTGAAGTCCCCGGAGTGAACGATCAAGCCTTCCGGGGTATCGAACGCCACCCCGGCGCCTTGCGGAATCGAATGAGAGACCGGCACGAGCATGAACTTGAACGGACCGTGCTCGATCCACTCGTTCGTCTCCGCAGCACGGAGGTCAGGGTCGACACCCAGTTCCTCGATGCGCCCGCGCGCCAGTTCCACAGACAACTCGGTGCCGTAGACGGGAACGTTCAGGTCGTTGAGGAAGTAAGCCAGTGAGCCGACGTGATCCTCGTGTCCGTGAGTGAGGATCACGCACTCGACGTCTTCGGCACGCTCGAGCAGCCAGGACCAGTCCGGAAAGACCAGATCTACACCGAGCATGTCCTCCTCGGGAAACATCAGCCCGCAATCGATCAGGGCTAGTTTCCCCTTGATCTCAATGGCCGCGCAGTTGCGACCGATCTCGCCGAGACCCCCGAGAAAACTGACCTCAACGGTCATAAGGATTGCGCCTCTCCGACGGCCAGCTCGATCGCGTCGATGGTGGCCGCCGCGGCCGGAACCAGAGGTGCTCGAGGATCTCCCACCGGCTCCCACATACGGCTCATCGCTCCCTTGACCGGCATCGGACTCGGTTCGGTGAAGCATGAATAGAAAACCGGGAGCAAGCCGAAGTTGAGGCGCTGAGCCTCTGCCCAGTCGCCGTCATGGGCCGCTCGGACCATGCGCTTGATCTGGCGGCCGACCAGGTGCGAGGCAACGGAGACGACGCCGATCGCGCCGACCACCATCATCGCCAGGGTGTAGCTGTCCTGGCCCGAGTAGATGGCGAAGTCTGGATGCAATGCGAGGCGCGCAGTTGCCGTGTGATCGATGTCCATGACCGCATCCTTTACCGCCACGATGTTGGGATGGGCAGACAGGCGGACGAGCGTATCCACTTCGATGAGCCGGGCGGACCGCCCCGGGATGTTGTAGAGCAAGACGGGAAGATCGGTCGCATCGGCGATGGTCGAGAAGTGGCGTATCAACCCGTTCTGATCGGGTTTCGAGTAATAAGGTGTCACGGCCATCACCGCATGAGCACCCGCATCGGCGGCGCGCAGGGACAGTTCGACCGACTCTGCTGTGTTGTAGGTCCCGGTGCCTGCCACCACCGTGGCTCGGTCACCGACGGCCTCGACGACTGCACGGTAAATCGCAACCTTCTCGTCGGCGGTGAGAACCGGTGCCTCACCGGTGGTGCCGGTGACTACGAGCCCGTCGGAACCGTTGTCGACGAGGAAGCGGGCGAGCCGCCAAACCTTGTCGTAGTCGACCTCTCCCGAATCGGTAAACGGGGTAATCATGGCGGTGAGGACTTCACCGAATGGTGCCTTCAACGACCTGCCTCCTATACGTCTAATAGAAGCCTAGAGCGTTCAGACCGCCATCTAGAGCCTTCGAGATAGGCGATAGGCCGGCACTAATCTTGAAGGACCGAAGAACGCAGGAAAGAGGCAGCCGTGCCCCACGTACGAGACGTAGACACAGCAGATTTCAATCAGCAGGTAGTCCAACGATCGCATGAGGTTCCGGTGGTTGTCGACTTCTGGGCCGAATGGTGCGGACCGTGCAAGACGTTGGGGCCGACACTCGAACGACTGACGGAAGAAGCGGACGGCTCCTTCGAGCTGGCCAAGATCGACGTCGATCAGAACCAGGCTCTTGCAGGGCAGATGGGTGTGCAGGGTATCCCGACCGTAGTCGCTTTCAAGGACGGCCGACCGGTGTCGCAGTTCACCGGGGCCCTCCCGGAGGCGAAGGTGAGAGAGTGGCTCTCGGAGATCTTGCCCAACCCCATGGATGACTTCGTTGCGGCTGCCGACGAGCTGGCCAACCAAGGGAGAACGGCCGAAGCCGAGGCGATGTATCGCAAAGTTCTCGAAGCTGATCCCTCCCACGAAGGTGCCGCAGTAGCGGTCGCCGGGATTCTGCTCGCCGGCGGCGACGCGGAGAGCGCTCTGGCCGTTCTCGAACCGTTCCCATCGAGCGCTGCCGTCGACCGTGTCCGGGCTGCCGCTCGCCTGGGAACGGGCGCGGGCGCTCCCGTTCAAGAACTCGAGGACGGCCTGTCCGCAGATCCGGACAACGACCGGCTGCGCATCGATCTGGCAAAGAAACTCGCGGCAGCCGGAGCCTACGAACGGAGCCTTGGGCTTCTCCTCGAAGTGATCATCCGCAAGGGGGACCTCGCAGACGAGGCACGCGCCGCGATGTTGGACGTCTTCGAACTCCTCGGCGCTGAGAATCCGCTGACTCCGGAATACAGGCGCCGCCTGGCCAACGCCCTCTTCTGAGTTTTCTCAGCAATACTGTCAACCCCCACGCGCAACTACATTGCCGAGAATCCGGGTTGAGTTTTCTCAGCAATGCTGTCAACCCCCACGCGCAACAGTATTGCTGAGAAAACTAGGGATACGGCTCGGCGAGGCCGCGCACCGAGATCACGCCCCGAGCATCTCCGATCACCGGGACGAGGTCGCGGGTAACAGATCCTTGCAAGTCGGCCGCCATCAGAACTCCCACCTCGGCGCCGCAACCCTGCCAGGCGTAGACGGCCATCCGGCCGTCTACGACGTCCACCATCGACCACCCGTCGACGATGATCTCCGGCGGCATCGATATGGCAATCGCATCGGTGGTTCCGTCTGCGCGCAGAACCTGCGCCGCCGAAGCTCCACAATCACCACTCCAGGAGACGAAGGTCGTCGGACCTGCCGGCCAGGCGTCGTGATGGCCAAAGTCGCCGACGAAGACCGGTTCGGTGGGGAGAGCCGTCAGAGCCGTTCCCGCCGAGCCGTCCGTTTCCAGCAGCCACAGTTGTCCGTAGTACGTGTGTGGATTCCCGTACTCATCGATCGGCGCCGAAGCCGGACCGAGACCGTAGCAAGTGGCCAGGAAGGTGTCGGAGTCCCACCAGCGAACCGGTTCGCACCGATGATCTGACGGGACCCACAGCTCACCGATCGGCGCACCGTCGTTGGCCACATGTGCGATCCCGCCGTGATGGGTCACCAGGAGACTCGTGCCGTCGTAGCCGTACATCCAGCGGAGGGAACCGAATGCGTCGACGTACGGCTGTCGATAGAGCGTTGCCAGCACCGATCCTCCCGGCGAACGACGCTCGAGCCACTCGTCGACACCGTCGCTCCGGTAGACCACGAGATTCGTTCCCGACGGACGGGTCAGCTTGACGAATGGACCCCATCCGTAGGTGGTTTCCGGAAACGTCGCGGTGTGAACCGTCTGCATCGCCCCGGTGGGCAGATCAACGAGAACCCACTTCGTGTCGTCGAACGTTGCCCCGTTCCCGATGACGATGGCTGCGGTTCCATCCGGCCGGACATCGCCGATGCTCCACGGCCGATCGTCCGGAGCCCAGGAGGCAGCCTCATAGCGAGTCCCGTCCGGCCCGACGAGATAGAGCACGACGGGGCCTTCACGAACCTCGGACGGCCCGGTCGGGGCTGCCTTGGACGAGTCGTAGAGAGCCAAGTACCACCCTTCGCCGACCGTTCCCCACGGGATCTCACCGGAACCGAGCGCGGTCGGAAGGTGCGAGTCGACGGTCACCGGAACAGTGCTCGTCGAGGTGGTCGTGGTTGCGCCGGTGGTCGTCGTGACCCTCCCGGTCGTCGTGGTCGAGTCGCCGGAGGGAGCCTCAACGGAGGTAGTCGAAGGAGAGGCAAGCGTGCCGGTCGAGTCCGTAGCAGCGGGCTCTTCCGCCCCACATGCAACTGTGAGCAGCGCAGCCGCCGTCAAGAGAATGAAACGACGCATCTGATTCCCTTCGAACGTTCGCCAAACCTACGATGCCCAGATCGGGCCTCCGCCGCGGGTCGGCCGAATGCCGGGGCATCCGCTTACACTGCATGGCCTCACCAACGAAGGGACCCAACGTGGCCAAGCAGTATTCCGCTCCTCCGGCTCTCGAGATCGACCTCAATAAAGCCTACTCGGCAACGCTACACACGAACCACGGGGACATCGAGATCGATTTCGATGCTGCGCGCTCACCGCAGACCGTCAACAATTTCGTGTTTCTGGCTCGCGACGGTTTCTACAACGGCGTGATCTTTCACCGTGTGATCTCCGGGTTCATGATCCAGGGAGGCGACCCGACGGGAACCGGTCGTGGCGGGCCCGGTTACAAGTTCCGCGATGAGATCGAGGGTCCCGGCTCCTACACGCGCGGAACGGTGGCGATGGCCAACGCCGGACCCAACACCAACGGCAGCCAGTTCTTCATCATGCACAACGACGGCGGCCTTCCCCACTCGTACACGATCTTCGGGAAAGTGACCGAGGGAATGGACGTCGTGGACGCGATCGCGTCGACGCCGACCGACCGCTCGGACCGGCCGAACAGCGATTGCACGATCAACCGGGTCACGATCACAGAGGCCTAGCCGGATGGGCAAACGCGGGGTGAGCCTCTCCGACTCACTGCACAGGTATGCCGCGATCGCGCTCAGGGCGTCCCGGACCGCCGAACCTCACTACGAAGACCCGCTGCTGCACTCGGCCCACGCCGGTGTCCCGTTGCGTGAGCTCACGCCTTCGTTCTGGGGTTGTTTCGACTGGCATTCGGCGGTGCACAGCCATTGGACGATGCTGCGGATCCTCGGACTCGGAGTTTCGCCGGAGCTCGATGCCGAACTGGCGGCCGCACTCGATTTCGCCCTCGATCCGTCCAGGATCGAGATCGAGGCACGCTCGATCGAGGGCGCTCCCGGGTTCGAGACACCGTACGGCCTCGCCTGGGTCTTGACGCTGGATGCCGAGGTTCATCGTTCCGCCAGGGCCGAGGCCCCGGGCTGGAGTGCGGCACTCGAACCTCTGACCCGGCTGGCGGCCCGAAGGCTGGGCGAATGGCTCGACGAGCTGGAGCAACCGGACGAGGTCGGTCTGCACCGCAATACGGCTTTCTCACTCGGCCTGATGCATGATTGGGCGGCCGTGAATGAGGACGGCCTTACCGAGATGATTCGCGAATCTGCGCTGGCGTGGTGGGGGCAACCGGGCGCCCGGTCACTCCTGGACGAACCGGGTCCGCACGATTTTCTCTCTCCTGCGCTCTCCGCCGCCGATCTCATGCGGCGCCTGATCGAGCCGGAGCCATTCGCCGGGTTCCTCGATGACCTCCTTCCTTCTCTCGGTCGGGATCTGGCGAGGTTCGTTCCGGTCGACTGCCCGGACCCATCCGACGGCCGGCTCGCGCATCTGGAGGGACTGAACCTGTCACGGGCCTGGATGCTGCGAACGGTCGCAGATGCCCTTCCGCCCGACGACGAGCGCATACCCGGCCTGGTAGGGGCGGCAGACGATCATCTGTTCGCGGGCGATGCCGCCGTCACCGGCGAACACTTCGCAGGAGCGCATTGGCTTCCGACTTTCGCAACGCTGGCCCTGGCATCTCGGCACACATGAGAGCCTCTACCATTACTCCCCCATGACCCGCCGCCTTCTCCTGCTGCTCTGTCTCTCCGTTGTTGCAGCCGGCTGCTCTTCGGATGATTCACCGGTCACCTCCGCCGCCCAGGCCCCTCCACCGACCACGGTCACGACGTCGACAACCTCCACGATTCCTGCCTCGACCACCACCACTGTTCCCCAGGCGGCCCTCGACATCCGGGCAGCCCTGGACGGCTACTCCGCCGCCCTGGCCGCGGCGGATGGGCCGGGTGCGCTTGCCTTCGTCGATGGCGGGACGCTCGACTTGTTCGACGATCTGTTGCTCCTGGCCGCCTCAGACGTGCATCTCGACGATCTGGACTACCTGGACGCCTTCCTCGTCTTGCGACTTCGACACAGGTTCTCCGGCGAGGACCTGCGCACGATGACCGCCTCCGACGTCTTTCTGACGGCGGTCGCGGACGATCTGGTGTTTCCGCCCATCGACAAGATCGAGTTCGACGCCATCAATCTGATCGACGACGAGGCCACCGGCGAGATCGGCGGTTCACCGGCGATGTGGTTCAGACTGGAGGCCGACGGCTGGAAGATCGCACTGGGGCGCACATTCGACGAGTACGCGCAGATCCTCAGTCTGACGATCGAGGAAGCAGCCCTACGAGCAGCGGGCGACGCCGCCACTCGAAGCGAAGCCCTGCTGCTGTTCGTTTCGACGCTCGAAGGGGAGGACGTCGATCCTGCTCTAATAGCCGGACCGGCCGGAGGATGATCCCATGACTGATCCCGAGAACAACGACCGAGAAGGGGTCGGATGTCGTCCGGCCGCCTTGGCGACGCTCACCTTCGTCGGCTTCGCCGTCGCCATGTTGGTCATCGCCCTGCTCATCGGACTCGATCAGCAGATCGCCTACCCGTTTCTGTTTGCCGGAGGGCCGGTGACCGGGATAATCACCGGCATCGGCGGCGACCTGGCTTTCTCCTGGCCTCTCGACCTCACGGTGTGGACTGTGCTCGGTTTCTTCGTGGCCCGCTACGCAGACCAACCGCAAAAGTACCGGTTCGCCATCGGCGGCGTGATCCTGGCTGCTCTCATACTCGGAGTAGGGACCGGACTGCTGGTCGAGCCGACCTAGATTCGCGCTCGACGTCGCCGGGCCGTCCCTTGTTCCCGGGTCATCGGACGGGCCGAACGGAGGTGTCAGATGCCGAGGAGGGTTTCGATGCCAAGAGTGACACCGGGTAGGTGGGCCACGTTTCGCACGGCCAGGAGTACTCCGGGCATGAATGAAGCACGGTCGGTTGTGTCATGGCGGATCGTCAACGACTCGCCCTCGCTGCCGAACAAGACCTCTTGATGGGCAAGCAATCCGGGCAGGCGGATTGAATGCACCGGCACGCCACCGACCGTTGCACCGCGCGCCCCGTCTACCAACTCGGTGGATTCGACATGCCGTTGCTGGTTCGGGTTGGCCCCTGCTATCCGTTCGGCGGTGTTCATCGCGGTGCCGGACGGAGCGTCGGCTTTGCGGTCGTGATGTAGTTCGATCACCTCCGCGGCCGAGAAGTGGGGCGCGGCCAGTTCGGCAAAGCGCATCATCACCACCGCCCCGATCGAGAAGTTCGGAGCGATGAGGCAGTTGGGGGGTCCGCTTCCCCACAACGATCGGAGTTCCTCCATCCGCCCGGCGGTGAACCCGGAAGTCCCCACCACAGCATGAACCCCAGTCCGCCGCCAGCGCTCCAGGTTGGCCATCACGACATCCGGAACGGAGAACTCGACGACTACGTCGGCTCCGCGGATCACCTCAGGATCCGCCGAAACCCCGCGGCCGCCGTCGGTCGACGGATCGAACAAGCCGGCCAGCTCCAGGTCGGCTGCGCGGCGAACGGCGTCGGCGACCAGCGAGCCCATTCGACCGGCTGCCCCGGACACGGCCACCCTCATGAGACGAACTCCTCGAGGTCGGCCGCTTCGAACGGACCGACCGCCCCCATCACATAGGGCCCGGACAGCATCTGCTGTGCCACCAGCTCGACGTCGGCCTTGGTCACCGCGTTTACACGCGCGATTCGCTCATCGACGGAAATGTGCTCACCGCCGGTGAGCTCTTGGCGCCCGAGCCGCACCATTCGGCTGTTCGGATCCTCGAGTGCCAGCGCCAGGCTTCCGCGCAAGTTGCCCTGTGCCCGCTTCAGTTCATCCGAGCTGATACCGCCGGATGCCATTCTCGCCAGCTCCTCCCGCACCAACGTCAGGACCGTCGGAGTCTGGGCCGGCGTGGTCCCCGCATACACGGCCCAGGCGCCCACATCGGCAAAAGGCATCTTGAACGAGTAAACCGCATATGCAAGGCCCCGCTCCTCGCGGATCGTGTGGAACAACCGCGACGACATACCCCCGCCGAGAACCAGGTGGAGGATCTCGAACGCATAGCGTCGTTCATCGTCGCGGGTCATGCCCTCCCCGCCCAGCACGAGATGGCTCTGTTCTGTGTCCCGGTGCACTACCGAGACCTTCGGGACGATGGAAGCCCGCTGGTATTCATGCTGTACGGCGTCACCCGTCCAGTCGCCGAAGTACTTGCCCGCCAGTTCGACGGCCCGATCGTGTTCGATGGACCCGGCGACGGCGATCACCGTCGATCCGGCTCCGTAACGTCGCTGCCAGTATTCAACGAGATCGTCTCTCGTCATCGCCCGGATCGAGTCGCGAGTACCCAAGATGGGACGCTCGAGCGGATGGCCGGCGAACACCGTTTCGTGGAAACGCTCGAAAGCAACGTCGTTTGGATCGTCCTCGTTCATGTTGATCTCTTCGATGACAACCTGACGTTCGGAGTCGATCTCGTTCTGCCGGAAAGCCGGACGCTGCAACATCTCCCCGAGCAGCCGCAGCCCCTCGTCCAGGTCACTGTCGAGCATTCTGGCCCAGAAGCACGTGTACTCCTGACTGGTGAACGCGTTGGATTGAGCACCCATAGAGTCGAAGGACTCCGAGATCTCCCGGGCGCCGACGGCTTCCGATCCTTTGAACAACAGGTGCTCGAGGAAGTGGGACGCACCCGCCTCGCCGGCAGTCTCATCCCTGGTACCGGTGTCGACCCAGCAGCCGACGGCTACCGAACGGAGGCTCGGAATGGTCTCTGAGATGACCCGAAGTCCGTTGGGCAGGGTCGTGAGGTCGTAATGCATTGGGCGCATTGTACGTGCCGCCGGATCAGACCGGCGCGCGATCGTCGACTCGCGACCGGTATCACCGGGACATCCAGTCACCTATCAACTCTGCAACCTCTTCCGGTCGCTCCTGCGGCATCCAGTGCGACGCCTTTCCGATGAGCTTCTCGTCGAAATCCGCGTCGACGAAGGCGCCCGAACCGGTCTCCATTCCGGGTGCAAAGGCCCAGTCGAACTCACCGTGGATGTAGCGGACCGGAACCTGCACTTGCGGCAACTCGAGCGGCACCTCCGGATTGAAGAGATCGGGTCGGAAGTTGGCCCGATACCAGTTCGCCATGGCCTCGAATCGGCCGGGTGTACGCCACTCGGCTCGATATGCCTCACGGTCTTCGTCGGTGAACCCGGCAGAGGTGCCGAAAGCGAAACGGGCCAACAGCGAGAAGTCGTCGGAGGAGAGAAGCCGCATCCCTGCTCCTCCGGACTGCATGAGCCAGACATAAAACGAGCGACTCAACTGATCGACGTTGCCGGCTCCGACTTCACGCATGCGGAGGGGATGAGGAGCGGCGAGCACGACGGCACGATTCAACAGGTTCCCCAGCCAGGTGGCGGCCTGCCAGGTGAGGGCGCCGCCGAAGTCGTGTCCGGCTATGTACACCGGCCCGCCGCCCGCCCATTCGATGAGCCCGGCAATGTCGCCGAGGAGAACCGGCATCCGGTAGGCCTCCAGCTCGGGCGGGGCGTCCGAAACGCCGAACCCCCTCAGATCGGGAACGATCACCCGGTATCTATCGGCGAGCAGCGGAGCCACCTTGGTCCAGCACCTTCCCGAATCAGGCCATCCGTGCAGCAGGAGAAGGGGCGGAGCATCGGGATCCCCCGAGACGCGTATGTGGAGCTTGACGTCGTTGATGCTGAGATCGTGCTGTTCCATGCACATAACCTACCGGTTGAGGGTCGGGCGCTGCTTGTGCAGGTGTGAGACAATGTTCGACTGTGCGCGCCCATTCAACATTCCACGAGATCCTCCCTCCGGAAGAGCGGGCCATCGAGCACGTGGTTGCCCGCTATCAACGGGTCGCTCCGGCCGTCACACGGGTAGCTCGCAACCTGGCCGGGGATGAGGAACTCCTGGTTCGACTCGGGTCTTCGGCTTCTGCTCGCCACCGCGAGATCGTTCTGGACCCCGGAGTCTTCCAGGCCGCCTACACGCGACGTGCTCCCGTCACTCCCGGCGAGGTAGCCCTGGCATCCGCCCTGCACGAGGTGGTCCACCTTGTCTCGACGGACCTCGAGGAAAAGCGTCCGCTCCCCTCCTCATGGTTCCTCGGTCGCGAAGCGCCGGAGTCGGAAGCACCGGTCGATCTGCTCACCGCCCTGACCGAGGCAGGCGGCGCAGCCGCCGTCTCGATGTTCTTCGCGCTCGAAGACGGCCGTCAGGAGCTGACCGGTATGGCTTCCTATCCGGGTGCCCGTTCCGTTCTGACCGACATGTACCAGTCGTCCATCAGGTCGGCCATGGAGGCCGCCAAGCCGTTGGGACAGCTCGCTATTTCCGGATTCGCACTCGTGGGAGAGCACGTCGAACGCGAGACCCTCGAGAAAGCCGCACAGCCCAAGGTGGCCGTGGCCCTCGCCGATGCCACCCCGTTTTTCGAGGCGGTCAAGGAGGCGGAGGATGCCTGGGAGGTGGCGACACTCGCCCTTCAGGTTCTGGAGGTAGCCAAACTGCACGGACTGGCCTCGGAGGCAGCTTCGAACGAATCCGCGGCCGAGAAGAAGAACCGGGAGGAACTCGACAGTCAGGCGCTCGAGGACGGGGTCGATCAGGTGCGCCTGTTGAGTCCGATCGTCCAGAACCTCGATGGATACGAACGAACCCGCCAGATCGAGCAGCGGGCCGGACCAGACGGAGAAAAGGGACCGTCCGACGTCGCGGACGACGCGGCAACCGACCAGTTGCTCCGGGTGAGCCAGGCCCCGACCGTCTTCCTGCCCACCGGCCAGGGCGGCCGGCTCATGGTTTCAGGGTTCCCGGAGCGTTTCCGCCGTTTCGGCGCCGCCGGTCGGGAGACTCTCATCGAAGCGGCTTCGGCCTGGGGGGTCGCTCAACGACAGGTGTCGGGAGAGCTGTTTCCGCTGTTCGCAGCCAACCAGCGGCGGGGACTTCGCTCCGGTTACGACGCCGGTGACATCTCTCCACACGCACCTCTGTTCCTCGGCGCCGGTCTGTACCAGCGTATGTACGAACGCCGGGCACTGCGGAGCAGACGCAGCTATGCGGTGTCGCTGCTCATCGACGGCTCGGCATCGATGCTGCAACCCCGCCCGTTGAGCCTCGGGAGCCGTACCGCACCCTGGGGTCTGGCCGCAGCCACACTGGGAGCATGGACGCTCGCCCGGCTCTGTGACGAACTACAGATCGATTTCGAGGTTGCCCTGTTCAATCGGTCCTTCAGCGCCCGCCCCGACGACTCGGAATGGTCGTTTTCGCGACGGAAGAGCCAGACAACAGGTGGTCTGCGTCGATCACAGGGCCAGGCGGCCGACAGATTGACCAACACGATCAACCACTATCTGGTGAAGCCGTTCAACTCCCGCTGGAGAACGTCGGAGGATCTCCTCGCAGGGCTCTTCTACTCCGCGGCCCATCCCACCCGGGCGGCCGCAGAGGCCCGAAAGGCGCCGCAGGAGTCACCACCGGTCGGAATGTTCGAGAAAGCCGCCAACGTCGACGAGTTCAATCTGAGCTACGCGGCAGAGCGCCTGTCCCGGCTGGGGGCGACCGTCCGCGTGCTGGTCGTGTTGGCGGACGGTATGACCCGCGGTTCGCTGGAGTCACTCGCCCGTTCGGTCGACGGCGTCGAGCACAGCGGCACGACGGTCCTCGGGATCGGGATCGGTGATGACACCGTCCAGATGGCTTACGGCCGCCATCAGGTCGTTGAGCGTCCCGACGCGCTGGCAACCGCCATGGTCGATGGCGTGCGGGGGGCCTTGAGACGAAGCCTTGCATTGTCGGGCCTGGACGAGTGGTGGACGAGGGCGGCAACACAAGAACGCATGACAACATGGAAGGAGCAGGCAGGTGCCTGATACCGTAGTTTTCACAGATCCGAGCGGTGAGGGACCGCCGATCGAACTCGAGCAGTTCGAGGTGCCGACCGATCTCCCGGACCACGCACACCGGGTAGGCAAGATCCCGGAAAAGGACCCTCATTACGTAGATCTCGGGATGCTCTATCGCTTCGCGGCAATGGAGGACGTCCGCCGTCGTTTCCCTGAAGGGTATCAACCACTCCATATAGCGGTCCGGGGCCACATGGGTACCGGAAAGGACCACGACATCGAGCAGTTCGCGGCAATGCTGCGCCTCCCCTATTACCGGATCCCGTTGACCGGTGAAGTGCGCGACGTGACGCTGATCGGTTCGACTCTTCTCCACGGCGACGGCAAGGGAGGCACCGAGAGCAGGTGGGAAGACGGCGAGATCACCCGGGCGCTCCGGGGTCCGTCGCTGGTCAACCTGTCGGAACTGAATGCGGCCGGAGCGGAGACGCTCTTCGCGCTGCATGGTCTCCTCGACAGGTACGCGGCGCTGGATCTGCCGACCGGCGAGACGGTCCATCTGCGCAACGATGTTCGCCTGTTCGGCACCATGAACCCGACCGATCTGCGGGACTATGCCGGAACCCAAACGCTGAACAAGGCTTTCGCCGACAGGTGGGTCATCTGGGAGAAGGAGTTCCCGGTCGTCGAACAGATCAAGACGATGGTCCAGCGCCGCTATCCGTCCATGGCGGAACCGTTCGGCGACGCCATCAGCCGCCTGGCGGCCGAGGTCAACGCCTCTTTCACCGCTCCGGACGTCGCCACGCGTGTCGAGACGCCGATGAGCCTCCGCACGGTGCTGGACCGTGTGCCGACCGGACTGCGTGTATACGGAGAGGCTGCGGATCCTCTGCGAAGGGCGTGGGAGGAGTTCGTGCTGCCGCAGATCGATACCTTCGACCGGGACCATTACGAGACCGTGTGGAGTGCAGTAGTGCGCAAGGGACCGAAGGGGCCCGTGTTCGGCAAGTAGGCGCAGCGATTCCCCCAAGCCGGAGCGTTGTGGGTTCTGGGTTCCACTTCCCGGGACCGCACGCGCTTTCATCCGGTGCGCGCCGCCGGCGAATAGGCCTCCTCCCACTCATCGTATTCCGGGACGTCGAACCCGGCGACCGACAACACGTAGTAGGCACCGAACGGGCCGACGAAGCGCAGTTCGCGCAAGGCTCGCTGTTGGTGCTCGAACCCGACCAGCGAGCCGAGCCAGCGGCCGACAGAACCGTGCCCGTTTCTCTTGTCGACCAAGAATCGCGCCGCGGCGCGGACTGCCTCGATCTTCGCGGTGTTGGCGATCACTCCCGGCACGCCGCTCAGTAGGTGAAGATCCCGGTCGGAGAGGGCCGCCACCTTCACTGCCGCGAACCCGGCGAAGGCTGAACGGGTCTCCGGCCATCTTCGCTCGACCACTTCCCAGGAGAGCCCTGAGGCGAATATCGTCCCGGCTACCAGCTCGAGGTACTGATCGACGGTCCGGATGTTGCGAGCCGTTAGATCAGCCGGCATGGGAACCTCCTATCTCGATTCGTTTCGAAGATACGAGGTTGCTGGGACAGTTCTCCGGGTGGACTACCGTTACTACACCGCAATAGAGGAATCCATGCGACCATACGCGATCGGGGACCCGGTTCTCGAGCAGAAGATCACCGAACTCGTCGATGCCGCCGGTGTCGAGAACGGCAATACCGACCTCATCGCCGAAATAGTGACGACCGCGCTGAAACTTCACCGCGACGCGGCAGACCGGGGCGACCTCAAGCTCCTGAACACAGCGCTCAAAGAGATGCGTTACTCGATGTTGGTCTTCTCCCGTCACCGTGAAATACCGAAGGTGACGATCTTTGGATCGGCGCGTACGCAGTCCGATCATCCGAACTATCAGCTGGCCGTCGAGTTCGCCAGGATCATGGCGGAAGATCGGAAGTGGGGGGTCATCACCGGTGCCGGACCGGGCATCATGGAAGCCGGAAACCAGGGGGCGGGAAAAGAAGCCTCGTTCGGGGTCAACATCAGACTGCCCTTCGAATCCGATGCCAATCCACACATCGACGACGACCGGCTGATCAACTTCAAGTACTTCTTCACCCGCAAACTCGGTTTCGTCAAGGAGTCGCACGCCTTCGCCCTGTTCCCCGGCGGATTCGGCACGATGGACGAGACATTCGAACTGCTCACGCTGATCCAGACAGGAAAGAGCGACCTCCACCCGATCGTCCTGCTCGAACCCGAAGGGTTCGGCTACTGGGAGGGCTGGCAGCACTTCGTCGACACGAGTCTCATAGGCCCCGGAATGATCTCCCCAGAGGACGTTCATCTCTATACGATCACCAGTGATCCGCAAGCTGCGGCCGACGAGATCTGCCGGTTCTACGCCAACTACCAGTCGCAGCGCTACGTCAAGGGAATCCTGGTTCTCCGTCTGAACAAAGGGCCGGACGAAGCACAGCTGCAAGCCCTGAACGAAGAGTTCTCCGATATTCTCGTCGATGGCGAGATCACGACGATTCCCCCGACGGACCCTGAGATCGAAGACGGCGACTCCGTCGAGGCCGACAGAGTGGCGCTGCACTTCGATCGCAGGAGTTTCGGAAGACTGAGGCAACTCGTCGACGCTCTGAACGATCTCATCGATGCCGCGCCCCGGGAAATCAAGCTGCCGCCACCCTATAGAGACGAACTTCTCGAGCGCCCCTGGTAGCTCCTGGGGCATCTGCCGGCCCGGGGAACGGCTACCATTACGCCGGTGCGTGAGATTCTTTCCGACCTCGTTGCCGAGCAGCAATCGCTGGATCAGTTCCTCCAGCGGGTAGCGATTCGGGATTGGGAGCGTCCGACCCCGGCGGCCGGTTGGTCGATCCGCGACACGGTCAGTCATCTCGCCACTTTCGAGGAGTACGCCTACAACGCGCTCGCAGAGGGCGGGTCCCGCCAATCGGAAGCTGCGCAGTACCCCAACGACGAAGCGTTCACGCAGGCAGGCGTCCTGCCGGGGCGGGCCATGCGTGCTCAGGATGTCATCGAGTGGTGGCGGGGTGCCAGGGCCAAGGTGATCGAGGAGCTTTCGAGAAGCGAACCCACCATGCGGGTCCCCTGGTTCAAATCGGACATGAGTGCCAGGACCTTCGCCACCGCCCGACTGATGGAGACCTGGGCCCACGGTCTCGATATCTATTCGTCGCTGGGCGAGGAGTGTGAGGACACCCTCAGGCTTCGACACATCGCCTGGCTCGGTTGGAAGTCGCTCCCCTATGCGTTCGAATATGCAGGCGAGGAGTACTCGCAGCCCGTCCGGATCGAGGTCCTGGGACCGCAGTGGTCGAAGTGGGTCTTCGGCCCGGCCGACACCGATCAGGTGATCAAGGGCCAGGCAGGTGAATGGTGCCGGGTGGCGGTTCAGCGGATGGACGCCGGCAAGGCCAAGTCTCTAAAGGCTCAGGGCGAGGTTGCCGAGACGGCACTGCGCGTCGCCCGCGCCTACATGTGATCCTCATGTTCCCGCGCCTGATCGGAATGGTCCACCTCGGTGCCCTTCCCGGGGCTCCCGGCTACCGGGATGACTTCGACTCCCTCGTCGGCGCAGCCGTCGAAGATGCCCGAACGCTCGAGGCAGCCGGGTTCAACGGCCTGATGATCGAGAATTATGGAGACGTACCCTTCTTCGCCGATCGGGTACCCGCCGTGACCGTGGCGGCGATGACCGCCGCCGTTTCTGAAATAGCCCGCGCGGTGACCATTCCGTTCGGAGTCAACGTTCTCCGAAACGACGGAGAGTCGGCGCTGGCGATTGCGGCGGTCACCGGCGCTTCCTATATCCGGGTCAATGTGTTGTCGGGTTCGATGCAGACCGACCAGGGGCTCATCACTGGACGTGCCGCCGAGATTGCCCGAATGCGCCGCAATCTCGGTCTCGAGGTGGGAATCTTCGCCGACGTGTTCGTCAAACATGCGGTTCCACCTCCAGGACTCTCGATCACCCAGGCCGCCGCAGACACCTGGGAGCGGGGCCTCGCCGACGCGCTGATCGTTTCCGGTGCCGGTACCGGTGAGGAACCCGATGTCGGAGATCTCCGCAGGGTGCACGTCGCCGTTCCCGATGCGCAGCTTCTCGTCGGTTCCGGCTCACGGATCGAGAACGTCGCCGGGCTGCTCGAAACCGCAACCGGCGTGATCGCCGGAACCGCGTTGAAGAGGGACCACGTGACCACCGCTCCGGTCGACCCCGAGCAGGCCCGCGCCTTCGTCGAAGCCGCCTCCTAGCCGATGGAACACATCACATACACCTCCAAGGGTCGCATCGCCACCCTGACGCTGACCCGTCCGGACATCCGTAACGCCATCACCGGCCCGGAGATGCTCGACGAGTTCATTTCGGCAGTTCGCCATGCAGACGCCGACCCAGATGTCGGCGTCCTGATCATCACCGGTGAGGGAACGGCTTTCAGCGCCGGCGGGAACATCAAGGACATGCGGGCCGGCGTCGGCTTGTTCGAAGGCAGCCCGGACGAGATCTCCGAGAAGTACCGGGCTTCGATCCAGCAGATCCCCCGGTTGATGCTGGCGACGGACCTGGTAACCATCGCGGCAGTGAACGGAGCGGCGGTCGGCGCCGGGTTCGACATCGCCCTCATGTGCGACCTGCGGATAGGGTCGACCGAAGCCCGCTTCGCCCACACCTTCATCGACCTGGGAATCATCCCGGGAGACGGCGGCGCCTGGTTCCTGCCCAGGGTCGTCGGATTCCAGCGTGCTGCCGAACTCGCCTTCACCGCCCGGATCGTCACCGCCGAGGAGGCGGTCGAGATGGGGATCCTGCTCGAGATGGTGGAACCCGACGATCTAATCCACCGGGTCCGGGTCATCGCCGAGCAGATCGCCGCCAAACCGCCCCACTCGGTGCGGCTGACCAAGCGATTGCTCCGTCACGCCCGGTCGATGGAGTTGGATGGTTTCCTCGACATTTCTGCCGCTCTGCAGTCTGTCAGTCACCACACCGAGGATCACCGCGAGGCCGTTGAGGCTTTCTTCGAGCAGCGGCCGGGAGACTTCAAGGGGCGCTAGGCGCCGCGCGGGCCGACCGGCATCGCCTCACTTCACGCCGGGTGCCGCCCAGGCACGGATCGAAAGCATCTGATCCGTCTCCTCGGTGCCGTGAGCGGACTTGCCGGCGTTGACGGCTCTCACTGCGCGCAGAACTCGTCGGCTTCCTGGTCCCACTTGACGTCCGCCGCTATCCGCCGTCGTCTCGCTCCTTCTTGACGGTGAAACCGGTCTTCGCCAGCAGTCTCAGCAACGCAGAAGCCGGGTCTTTGAAGTTGGCGGACCGCAAGACATCGTCGAAGTCGGTCATGAACGAAGTCATCTGCTCGACGATGTGGGACAGCGATATCGTATGCAGATCGACCTGAGGGCTGCGACCGAAGGCCACCAGCCGTGTCCGAACGGTGCCCCCGTTGCAACTGGTGGTAACTGCAACGCCGTTACGCGATAGCTGGTCGACGATCGCCCCCACGTCGGTTCCGTAGATCCAGTCGACCCGCCGGATCACCGTGTGGAGAACCTGGTGGGAAGTGATCCTGGGATTGAATACCGCCTCTCCCTGTTTGACCTCTCCGATGATCACGTCGATCTGACCTTCCTCGAGGTTCAACGCCGGGTCCCGGATCAGCAGCATCCGGCCGTCGGCGTGGTCGTCCGATTCGGCGGCGAAGACGTCGCCGGGAAAACGCAGACCGACGATGTCCACATCGGTGAGCGTCCGGTAGGTGCCGTCGGTGGTCTTGCCCTGAATCTCGAACTCGCTCAGGGTCAGGTATCCGTTCAGACGCAAATACGACTCGACGAGGTTGACGGCAATGTCCATTGGTTCATTCTGCACGAGAATCGAAAATGAGGCGTCCGCCTCATGTACATATAGCGGTCGACACACCACTCTATGTAACGCGCGGGCGGTTGCCGTGACTTACCTTGGGACCGCCAAGGAGAGCAAAGTGCTGGAAGGCATGCTGGACAGAATGTGGGAGCGAGACGAGGCGCTGGCCCGTCATGGATTCCGAGTCGCCACCTTCGCAACCGCCCTCGCCCAACATCTCGATGCCGGGCCACAGATGATCGACCGCCTGCGAATCGCAGCGATGATCCACGACATCGGCAAACTGCGACTCGATCCCCGCATCGTTGCCAAGCCCGGCCCCCTCGATGCGGCGGAGTGGGAAGAGATGCGAAAGCATCCGGAGCACGGGTTCGAGATGGTGGAGAGCTACGTGCATCCCGACATCGGCGGCATCCTGCTGGCACACCACGAACGGTTCGACGGAGGCGGCTACCCCTTCCGCAGGGCCGGGACCGAGATACCCCGTGGAGCACGAATCCTCCTGGTTGCCGATGCCTTCGACGCAATGACCAGCGAGCGCCCCTACCAGGCCCCGATGTCCGTCGGCGACGCTCTTCGGGAACTGGAAGACAACGCCGGGTCACAGTTCGACCCCCGGGTCGTCGAAGCAATGGTCGATCTGGCAGCAGGCGGACAACTGAGACCGCTCCGTTCCGCATCACTGACGGCCTAGCCCGATCGAATAGCACCCCGTATCTCCGCAGGGGGCGTAGCCTTGTCAGGGTGACGCCGAATACGGAGACACCATGAGACTTCGCTCAATCGCCTCGATCGCCTTCATCCTGATGCTCGTCCTGGCAGCCTGCGGATCGGGCTCAGAGGAGCCCGCTTCGACCACTGTTGCGCCGCCGGCGACATCCGAGAATACCCCCGAGACAACTGCTGTCACCACCGCCACTACGACAACGACCTCCACTACCCCGGAACCTTCCGGCGGTGAGGGAATCCCCGCAGCATTGGCGGCCGCGCTCGCCAAGACGACCGAGATCAACTCGGGGAGAATGGAAGGATCATTCGAGATCATCGGGGTCGAAGGATTGCCCACCGGGACATCACTGTCGTTGCCCTTCTCCGGCGCGTTCGACAACGCAGCCGGCTTGTTCACCTTCACCATGGATATGTCCGGAATGGCGGGTGATCTGGGTGAAGGGGTTCCTCCGGAACTCGCCGACATGTTCGGGGTGATGGAGGTACGACAGATCGGCGACACGACCTACATGAGCTGGCCGTTCTTCTCCTTCCTCGGCGTCCAGACGCCCTGGATTTCGATGCCGACCGACGAAAGCGACTCGGCGACCGCCGGATTCGCTGCTGCTACGCCCGGCAACCCGGCCGACTTCCTGTCCGCCTTCGAGAACACCAACGCCACTATCGAGGAGCTGGGACGCGAGACCATCCGCGGCGTTGAAACCACCCACTACCTGGCGGTTTTCGATACAGAGACGCTGCTCGCTCAGGCAACTCCGGAAGAGCGAGCCGAGATCGAGGCGCAAGGACCGATCCCCCTCGACGAGATGCCCATGGAAATCTGGATCGGTGACGACGGCCTCGTCTACCGCTATGTGATCGATCTGGCCGGGGAAACCGTCGAAGCACCGGCGGGACAGGGTTTCGATCGAATGATGATGGTCTTCGAGATGTACGACTGGGGCGAGGCCATCAACGTCGAGGTTCCGCCTGCCGATCAGATAACCGAAGGATCGGAACTGGACGCCCTGTTCGGGCCCTAACCGAGGAACCGAGAGTCCCGTCGGCGACGAGCCAAACGTGAGATTTCTCGGCAATGCCGATGCGCGTCACCAGCGCCAGCATTGCTGAGAAAACGCTGGGAGGTTTCTCGGCAATGTCGATGCGCGTCACCAGCATCGGTATTGCTGAGAAACTATGTCACCCGGGATCGCTAGCGTGACGGGGTGCTCGATCAGTTCTCCCCCGCCACGCGTGCCTGGTTCGAGGCATCGTTCGCGGCGCCGACGGAGGCGCAGAAGATGGGCTGGCCGGCGATTGCGGACGGCCGCCACACCCTGATCCACGCTCCGACCGGGTCGGGGAAGACGCTGGCCGCCTTTCTCTGGACGCTCGATCGGATCTTGCACGAGCCGCTTCCCCCGGCCAAGGAACGGTGCCGGGTCCTCTACATCTCGCCGCTCAAAGCCCTCGCCTACGACATCGACCGAAACCTGCGCGCTCCCCTCACCGGCATCCGGCATGCCGCGCAGCGACTCGAGCTCCCCACTCTTCCCGACATCTCCACCTTCATTCGAACCGGCGACACCCCGGCCGACGAGCGGCGCCGCATGCAACGGAACCCGCCAGACGTTCTCATCACCACCCCTGAGTCGCTCTATCTCCTCCTCACCTCGCAGGCCCGCGAAACGCTGCGGTCCGTACGCTGGGTGATCGTGGACGAGGTCCATGCGGTGGCTGCCACGAAACGAGGCGCTCACCTCGCTCTCTCGCTCGAACGCCTCGAGGAGATCACCGCGATCTCGCCGCAGCGCATCGGCCTCTCGGCCACCCAGCGTCCCCTCGAGGTGATCGGATCCTTCCTCGGCGGCGGAACAGATGAGAGCGGTGTTTGGACGCCGCGTCCCGTCCGATTGATCGATGTGCCCGGCGACAAGGAACTCGACATCGAACTGGTCGTGCCGGTCGAGGACATGACCGCGGTCACCGCCGCACCTCCCGCCCCGCCAGGGGTGTACGACGGACCCGCCCAACTGCCACCGGCCCGCACCTCGGTGTGGACCGCCATCTACCCCACCCTGCTCGAGCACATCCGCAATCATCGGTCGACCATCGTCTTCGCCAACAGCCGGCGCCTCGCCGAGCGCATCTGCGACGAGTTGAACCGCCTCGCAGGCGAGGAGGTCGCCAGGGCGCATCACGGGTCGGTCTCACGTGAACAGCGGCTGGAGATCGAAGAGAAACTGAAGCGCGGCGAACTGCCGGCGGTCGTCGCCACATCTTCGCTGGAACTGGGCATCGATATGGGCGCGGTCGACCTCGTGCTCCAGATCGAGTCGCCCACCTCGGTCGCCAGCGGCCTGCAGCGCGTCGGCCGCGCCGGGCACCAGGTCGGAGCGGCGTCGCGCGCCAAGGTGTTCCCCAAGTATCGGGGCGATTTGCTGGTTTCAACGGTCGTCGTCGACCGGATGCTCGCCCGCGCCGTCGAGTCGACCCGCATACCCCGCAGTCCGCTCGACGTGCTCGCCCAGCACATCGTCGCCATGTCGGCCAAAGATTCCTGGGACGTCGACACCCTGTATTCACTCGTGTGCAGAGCTGCCCCCTTCGCCGAACTCGCCAGAGGACCGTTCGAGGCGGTCCTCGACATGCTGTCGGGCCGGTATCCGTCCGAGCTCTTCGCCGAGCTTCGGCCCCGCATCGACTGGGATCGTGTCGCCAACACGATCGAAGGTCGTCCGGGGGCCCTGCAGCTCGCCGTCCAGAACCCGGGCACGATCCCCGACCGCGGCCTCTACACCGTGCACCTTCCCGATGGAGCGCGGGTCGGTGAGCTCGACGAGGAGATGGTCTATGAGTCACGGGTCGGCGACGTCTTCATCCTCGGCGCCTCCACCTGGAGAATCAACGAGATCACCGCCGACCGGGTAGAGGTGGTTCCCGCCCCGGGAGAATCCGGGGCAACCATGCCGTTCTGGCACGGGGACATGCTCGGGCGAACAATGGAAACGGGACGGGCCCTCGGCGCCTTCACTCGTACAATCGGCGGGCTCGACCGGCGCGAGGCCGAGCGCACCCTCGTCGATCACTATCGACTCGATGAGCTCGCCGCCTCCAACCTGGCCGGTTACCTGCAGGAGGAACTGGAGGCTACCGGCCACCTACCCACGGACGACACGGTCGTCGTGGAGCGCTTCCGCGATGAGATCGGCGACTGGCGGGTCGTGCTGCTGTCGCCCTTCGGAGCCAAGGTGCATGCCCCTTGGGCCATGGCTCTGACCGCCCGCCTCCGCCAGACTCACGATCGAACGGTCGACGTTATCTGGGGCGACGATGGGATCGCACTTCGCTTCCCGGATCAAGACGACATCCCCTCCGCAACGGACCTGTTCATCGACCCCGAGGAAATCGAGTCCGAACTGGTAGATCACCTGGCCGACACCGCGATGTTCGCCGCCCGATTCCGGGAAGCATCCGCCCGTTCGCTGCTGTTGCCCCGTCGGAGGCCGGGCAAGCGGACACCGCTGTGGCTGCAGCGCCGCCGCGCCGGCGACCTCCTCAGCGTTGTACGCCGGTTCGGGTCCTTCCCGATCGTTCTCGAAACCTACCGGGAGATCCTGCAGGACGACTTCGACGTTCCATCTCTCGTCGAGTTGCTGCGCGACCTGCGTTCTCGCAAGATAAGGATGGTCGAGGTCGAGCTGGATTCTCCGAGCCCCTTCGCATCGTCACTCCTCTTCGAATTCGTTGCCTCGTTCCTCTATGAGGGCGATACACCGCTCGCCGAACGGCGGGCCGCCGCACTCACTCTCGATCGCGAACTCCTCAGCGAACTGCTCGGCGAGGGCGAGCTGCGGCAACTCTTGTCGCCCGACGTGATCGCAGCCGTAGAGCTGGAGCTGCAGCGTCTCGCTTCCGGCTACCAGGCCACCGGATCCTCCGGCGTCCACGATCTCCTCCGTCAGCTCGGCCCTCTGACGGTGGAGGAACTGGCGGCCCGCCTGACGGACGAGGACCCGCTCCCCCTCCTGGAAGAACTCCGGGCGCGCAGTCAGGTGATGGAGATCCACATGGCAGGCTCGCCGAGATGGGCGGCCGTCGACGATGCCGCCCGACTGCGCGATGCGCTGGGCGTTCAGCCCCCCGTTGGGGTCCCGCAGGTGTTCCTGGATCCGGTGGAAGATCCCCTGAGCGATGTCGTCTCGAGGTTCGCCCGCACCCACTGCCCGTTCTCAGTGGAGGCCGCCTCAGCCGCCCTCGGATTGCCGACTGCGGTCGTCGCCGCCGCGTTGGCATCCCTCGAAGCGGCGGGACGAGTCGTCCACGGCGCCTTCCGGCCGGACGGTTCGGAAACAGAGTGGGTGGACAACGAGGTGCTCCGCCGCATCAAGCGGCGATCGCTGGCCGTGCTTCGCTCCGAAATCGAGCCGGTCGACACCGCCACGATGGCTGCATTCGCAATCAACTGGCACGGGGTGGGAAGTGCCAGGCGTTCTTCCGATCGACTGGTCGAGATCGTTCGTCAGCTGCAGGGCTATCCCGTTGCCGCCTCCGCCTTGGAGAGTGACATCCTGGCGGTACGAATGCGCTACGACCCGGCGATGCTGGACCAGTTGATGCTGGCCGGCGACATCGTCTGGGTCGGCCACGGCTCGCTGGGACCCCGCGACGGCAAGCTGGCCCTGTTCTTCCGCGAGCAGCTCTCGAAACTCGCCCTTCAGAGACCGACCGATTTCACAGCAACCGGGATGCATGACTCCATCCTCGATCTCCTGCTGCGACGTGGAGCATCGTTCTTCGCCGATATCTACGCAGCGGCCGGCGGCGGCGATCCCGATGCGGTCCACGATGCCCTCTGGGACCTCGTGTGGCAGGGACTGGTAACCAACGACACCCTGGCACCCGTCCGCTCACTGTCCGCGAGCAGAAGCAAGGGTTCACGTCGAAGAGCATTGCGATCAACATTTGCTCCCTCTACCGCCGGACGCTGGTGGTTGGTCTCCGAGGCGATGAACACGGAACTCCCCGACACCATCCGCAGCACGGCCTGGACGGACCTGCTGCTGGAGCGCCACGGCGTTGTGACGCGGGACGGCGCGTCGGCCGAGGCCGTACCCGGCGGGTTCACACGCTTCTACCCGATCCTGCGTCGGATGGAGGACATCGGCAAGGTACGCCGCGGCTACTTCGTGGAGGGGATGGGCGGCGCTCAGTTCGCTCTGCCCGGCGCAGTCGACCGCCTCCGCACGAGAGGAGACGCCACCGAAGCGCTCGCTGCTACGGATCCGGCCAACCTGTACGGAGCCGCGCTTCCCTGGCCGGCTCACCCGGCCGGCCGCCCGGCCAGAGCAGCGGGCTCCTGGGTAGTTATTCGTTCGGGATCCCTGGCGGCGTATGTGGATCGGCGACGCATACTCACGTTCGAAGAGCCGGACGATTCCGTGGCGGCTGCGGTCGGCTCGATCGGACGACGCAGGGGAAGGATGACCGTCAACGAGATCGACGGTGAGCCGCCCTCAGCAGCACCCCTCGGAACCTCTCTTCAGCTCCACGGATTCGCCGTGACGCCTCGCGGCCTCGCCTATCGCGGCGGCAAGTAGCGCCGGTAGCCTCGTGCGGCTGGTTGGTAGTAGCGTGCCCGCATGGCCTCCTTCAGCATGACCGTTCGCTCGGGTCACCCCGATTTTCTCGACCTCGAATGGGACAAGTCCATCGTCGAGTGGACGACCGGTCGCATCGTCTACCTACCGAAAGGCATCTCTCGCCATGAGGTGCGATTCGTCGTGTATCCGGAAGGCACATACGTCGTGAAGGAACTCCCCCGGCGCGCCGCCCGGCGCGATTACGCGGTCCTGCGCGATCTGGAGGGCACCGGAGTTCCCGCGGTCGTCCCGATCGGGCTCGTTGAGGATCGTTCGGGTGACCCGCACGAAGAGAGGTCCTCGGCGCTCATCACCCGCTACGCCGATTTCTCGTTTTCGTATCGTGAACTCTTGGAAGGTGCCGGCTTCGGACCGAGACGTACTCAGATGCTCGACGCGTTCGCCTGGCTGCTGGTTCAGCTCCACCTTGCCGGATGTTTCTGGGGCGATTGCTCTCTCTCGAACGTGCTCTATCGCTTCGATGCCGACGCCATCGAAACCATCATGGTCGACGCCGAAACCGCAGAGATCCACGCGGAGCTCAGTGAAGGGCGCCGCATGGAAGACCTCCAGATCATGATCGAGAATGTTGCCGGCGGAATGGCCGACATAGCCGCCCGGCAGGGTTACGACCTCGACGAAGCAGACCTCGAGCTGGGCGAGGACATCGCGGCGCGTTATCTCGCCCTCTGGCTTGAGCTCAATGAGGAACTGGTGATACGTCCGGAGGAGCGCTATCGCATTCGCGAACGAGTTGAGCGACTGAACAGTCTCGGGCTGAGTGTGGATGAGGTCGAGCTTCTCCCCTCCGAGGAAGGGAGGCGGATCAAGGTTCATCTCAGGATCGGAGTGCGCGACTTCCATGCCAGGCGCCTCGAGGAGCTGACCGGAGTCCGGGCTCTGGAGCAGCAGGCTCGATACATCCTCGGGGATGTTCACTACTTCTACGCCCAGCAGCCTTCCAATTCGGATCGGGTGGTCGACGCCATGCGATGGAGGATCGAAGAGTTCCGGCCGATGATGGAACGGCTGTCGGGAGCCACCCGCGTCTCGGATCCTGTTCAGGCCTATTGCGACATACTGCACCACAGGTACGTGCTGTCCAGCGCCGCCGGCCGCGATGTGGGCACGGCGGCCGCAGTAGAGGACTGGTTCGAGAGCGGTCAGCCCGGATATCCGCTCGATGCGTGATCGCTCTCCGGACGGCTAGCTCAAGCTGCCTGCCGCCCCAATCACTCCGCCGTCGACCGGCAGGATGGCGCCGGTGATCCACGAAGCCGCCTCCGACGCCAGGAACAGCACGGCATTCGCCACGTCCTGCGGCTCGCCGAGCCGGCCGAGCGGGTGGGTGGCGGCGGCCGCTTCCTCACCGCCCTGCCAGAGTGCGGCCGACAACCGGGTCTTGACGACCGCGGGTGCCACGGCGTTCACCCTCACCATGGGTGCCATCTCCAGAGCCAGCTGTTGAGTGGCGAATATCAGCGCAGCTTTCGAGATGTTGTACGCGCCGAGCACCGCAGTGGGACGCAGACCCCCCACCGAGGCCACATTGATGATCGATCCACCGTGATCTCTCATCCAATGGTTGAAAGCGGAACGGGCCCACAGAATCGGACCCAGCTGATTGACCGACCAGGTCTTCTCCAGTGCGCCGAGATCCACCTCGGCGAGAGTCCCGGCAGCCGGATTGGTTCCGGCGTTGTTCACCAGGATGTCGCATCGGCCGAACTCACTGATCGCCTGCTGCACCGTCGACTCGGCGTGATCTCGATCATCAGCACGGGCCACAAGCGTGAGCAATCGATCAGCGCGGCCGATTTCGTCGACAATCCTCTCCCTGACCGCGACGAGGTTCTCCTCGCGACGCCCCGTGATCACCACTCCGCTTGCTCCGCTCCTGAGGAACTCGGCGGCTATCGCCTCCCCGATTCCCCTGCTGGCTCCGGTGACTATCGCGACCTTCTCGTCAACTCGTACATCCATGAAATCCTCCTGGTCGGATGCTAGGCGTCACTTCGGATTCAATGCCCGCCGCGTCTCACGCCGCCGTATTTCATCCTGGTGTCTCTCATCGAAGCGACCGTCGCCTCCGGGTCGGGGAGCCCGGCATCGACGATCTCCCCGATGAAGAAGGTATGCGACCCGCAGTCGACCGATTCCCACAGCCGGAGGTCCATCCAGGCGACGGCCTCTTCAAAGATCGGCGCGCCGGTCACACCCTCGCGTATCGGCCGGCCGTTCAACTGCATGCCTTCCTTGGTGGCCGGTTTCGAGAACTTGACGAATGTCCGTGTGTCCTCTGCAGACCAGAGGTTGATGGAGAACGAACCCCCCTGAACGATCAGGCCGTGGGTGACCGCCTTCTTGTCCACACCGATTCCTACCAGAACGGGTTCCATGGCCACCTGTGTGATCCAGCTCGTCGTCATTGCGTTCCACCTGTCACCGGCGCGCGAGCCTACGAGCGCCAGCGCGGTGGGAATGCTCCAAGTCACCCGGTTGATGAGTTCTGCCTGTAGTTCGGCCATTGAATCCTCCTGACATATCCTGGTAGGCCGTCGCCTGATCCATCGAGTTGCCCTAATCTTTCACCGTGCACATTCTGATCGCCACCGCTGGTGCTCTGCCGGCTGCTCGAGTTGCCGCTCTCGTCGCCACCATGACCCACGAGGATCTCCGCGTTTCGGTGATGACCGTAATAGAAGTTCCACTCTCGTTTCTCGATGACCTCGACGACGCCGAGTGGCGCCCGTTCGATGACGGCGCCGACCAGGCCACGATCCGGAAGCAACTCATCCGGGGTTACGTCGAGGAACGCGGCGCCCGGTTGATCGAACCGGTCGTTGCAGCACTCCGCACGCAGGGGATCGAAGCGCAGACAATCCTCGAGCAGGGCGAGAACGCCGGCGAGGTCATAGTCCGGGTCGCAGAAGAGCAGGGCGCGGACATGGTCGTCATGGGCTCGACCAGACCGATCTTTGATGAGACCGTCTGGAACAGCGTGTCGGTCAAGGTCATGCAACTCTCCACCGTTCCTCTGGTGCTGGTTCCGGGAGTCGCTCGGACTCTCGATGATGTCGAGCGGGATGAGCGCCGCCGGGTCATAGATGGGCAACGGGCCTGACGGCCGCGCCGTGAGGATTCCGGACCGCCTGCCGCAGTAGCTCGCTCGGCGATCCGGTGAAGCGCGGTTCGTTGTCACGGGAGTGGTCTGGGCCGGTGCAGCCCCCTCGGCCCGTCGGAGCGCGAAACTGTCACACCCGTCTGGCACAGTGTGGGCATGAGGCCGGAATGCAGACACAACGTGACATGGGAAGGTTCCACCGGCGTCGTCGCCTGCGGTGACTGCGGTGCGGTCGAGTGGTGGTCGGACGGTCGGCCGCTGGACCCGGCCGAAGGGATGGCGCGTCTGTTCGGCAGGTTTGAACTCGTCGCCAAGCTGCCCTCGCTCCGCGCCCCCGGCCCGGAGACGCTCGCCTATCGTCCATCATCGCGCCGGGCCACTTCGCGACTCGCCGCTTTTCCCCCTCACCAGTGGCTGCTGGTCGCGGACGGCCTCTGGTTGTCACACGACGGAGCAACACTGTTGCTGTGTCCGACCGACCCGGTACTCGCAGCCAACATGAGTTCAGAAGGCCGACATCAGGAGGTGCGGACCAGGTAGCGATCGAAAGGGCGCACCAGCCGATCCACCAGGCCGGAGTCACCGGCGAGCAGCACATATTCCAGATTGCGCAGGTGTGATACTTCACCTACCCGGTCGCCGTTCGGATTGTGAATACCGATCTGAGCGCCGACATACCGTTTCGAGTCGAAGGCGAGAGCTCGCACGCTGCCGCGCCGCTCCATCATGGCGACGAGAGACTCGAACTCGATCCACGACTCGTCGTTGTAGGACAATACGACTACGTGTGCGTCAACCGCGCCGATGACCGCCTCGAGGGCTTGCGGCATCTCTCGCTTCCGGTTGAATACGCTCTTCGTCTCGGCATCCCGACTGTCGAGTCGTTTGCACGCCACCCCGTAGTGTTCCGGCGCATCCCACGCCACCAGCGTCTCCCAGATGTGATAGTTGGTGAAGTAGCGATGCTGGTTGTAGGGAGGATCGAGGTAGGCGAGATCGAAGGATCCGAGACTGCCGGCCAGCTCGATTGCATCGCCGCGAACCGCCTGACCGCTGCCCGCGATGAGCTCGGGCAGGCGCATCTCGAGAGGTTTGAACGAACGGGGGGCCCATTGCTTCACATATGCCATCTGCACACCGGTCGTGGAGTCGACGCGATCGGCCGCGAGGATCAGGGAAGTCAGCAGAACCGGATACATCCACGAGGCTGAGAATTCCTCCTCGATGACATTCCTTATCGCGTCGACGCGCCGGGCATTGTGGGCCTGGAAGAAGCGCGCCTCCCGGCTGAAGGTTTCCGTGAAATAGCCGGCGACGCCTTCGAGCGAGTCAAGACGGTCGAGGACCGCGACTAGTTCGGCCCGGTCAACCTCGTCACCGTCGAGTTCCAGGTAACACCGTCCGAACACCTCCGAATACCGCGCCGTATCCACTGCGGTAACGACCGCTCCGCGTTCCTTGAAGGCGCGGGCCACCCTGGTGGTTCCGGTGAACAGGTCGAGCGCGCTGGCAGCACCTGCATCGGTGAGCAAGTCGCCGAGTACCGGAACGAGCCGGCGTTTGGATCCCAGGTATTTGATCATGCCCGACGGGCAACGTACCACGGCGTCGAAGTCCGGGCCGGTGTTTGACCTGGGGCGTGCCAGACTTCAAGATCTAGGTATGCACATCGCGCGGACTGCCAACGTAGACATTTGCTACGAGACATTCGGTCGATCGACCGACCCCGCTGTGCTCTTGATCCAGGGCCTGGGCGTACAGATGCTTGGATGGGACGAGGAGTTCTGCGCACTTCTGACGGGCCGCGGTTTGTTCGTGGTCCGCTTCGACAATCGTGACGTCGGTCTCTCGAGCTGTTTCGATGAAACCAACTTCGACCTGTCCGATGCCATCGGGCGGGCGCTCGCCGGCGAGAAGATCGAAGTCCCGTACAGCCTCATGGATATGGCTTCCGATGCGATAGGCCTGATGGATCACCTGGGAATCGAGCGAGCACACGTGGTCGGTGTTTCGATGGGCGGCATGATCGCCCAGACAATCGCCGCCGAGTATCCAGAGCGGGTCTCATCCCTGACCTCGATCATGTCGTCCACCGGCAGCCGAGCAGTCGGTCGACCCACACCTGAGGCCATCCAGGTGTTGTTCGAACGACCACCGCAGGACCGGGCCGCCGCCATCGAGGCATCAGTGCGAGCACAGAAGGTGCTGGGCGGCACGATCCAACTCGACGAGGAGCGGGCGCGCCGGAAAGCCGGGGCCGCGTTCGACCGCGCCTTCAATCCCGACGGAACGGGCCGGCAGCTGGCAGCTATCTACGCGGCGGGCAACAGAACCGACCACATTGCCGCTATTTCCGCTCCAGCGCTGGTAATCCACGGTGCACTGGATCCGCTGATCGACCCCTCCGGCGGCCGGCACACGGCAGAGGTGATCCCGGGCGCCCGCTTGGTGATCATCGATGAGATGGGACACGATCTCCCGCCGGCGCTGTGGGACCGTCTGATCGATGAGATCTCGGCTCACATCCGAGCGGCAGAGGCAACCGGCGCGTAGCGCGGCAGCCCCCGATCCGGGCCTGCCGTACAATCTCAACAAGGTCTGTCAACAAAGGGTCTCTCTCATGCCTTCATTCGACGTTGTTTCCGAAGTAGATCTCCAGGAGGTGCGCAACGCGGTCGACCAGGCTGCGCGCGAGACCTCGACCCGCTACGACTTCAAAGGCACCAGCAGCACGGTGGTTCTCCAGGGTGAGGAAATCGTGGCCGAGTCGTCCACGGAGGACCGCCTGCGGGCCGTGGTCGACGTTCTGAAAGAGAAACTGATCCGCCGGAAGATCCCGCTCAAAGCGATCGGGGGCGGCGAACCCAAGGAAGTCGGTGGGGGCCGCTATCGCAGCGAGTTCAAAGTCAATCAGGGCATCGCCCAGGAAGCCGCCCGGGAGCTCAACAAGCATGTGAAGAACATGAAGCTCAAGATCCAGGTCCAGATCCAGGGCGATCGCTTGCGAATATCAGGAAAGAAGCGAGATGAACTCCAGGAAGTCATATCGTCGCTGAAGGAACTCGACTATCGCATTCCGCTTCAGTTCATCAACTACCGGGATTGAGCCGGACCTCCTCGCCGCGGAACTGAGTCTCGAAGAGATCGGCGTACAGACCTCCCCTTTCGAGGAGGGTGCGGTGATTGCCCTGTTCCACCAGGCGCCCGTTCTCGATGACGAAGATGCGGTCCGCGGCGAGAATCGTGGACAACCGGTGGGCGATGACGACCGACGTCCTGCCCTCCATCACGCGCTCGAGCGCACTCTGGATTAGTGCCTCGGATTGTGAATCCAGATGGGACGTTGCTTCGTCCAGAACGAGAATCCGCGGATCCTTGAGAATCACCCGGGCGAGGGCCAGCCGCTGCTTCTCTCCTCCCGACAGCCTGTAGCCGCGCTCGCCGACGACCGTCTCATAAGCGTCCGGAAGGCCCACGATGAAGTCGTGGATGTTGGCGGCCCGGGTCGCGGCTTCCACCTCGGCGGCCGTTGCTCCGTCTCGCGCGTATCGCAGGTTGGCCGCGATGGTGTCGTGGAACAGATAGGCCTCCTGGGTGACCACCCCAACGGCCTCCGAGAGGGTGTCGAGGGTGAGATTCCGGAGGTCGTGGCCGTCTATCTCGATCGAACCCAGGGCGACGTCGTACAAGCGCGGTAGGAGGTAACTGATCGTGGTCTTGCCGGCTCCGCTCGGACCGACCAACGCGATCAGCTCTCCCGGCTCGATCTCAAAGGAGAGGTCTTCGACCGCCCATTCCCGTGTGGACACCGTCGCCGTCTCCGGAATCGACTGTTCGACGGTCGCCCCCCGGCCGAATCGCTTGACCTGGGCCAGACCTTCGGGCCCGTCCGTCTGATAGCGGAACGACACATGGTCGAATCGGATTCTGCCTTCCACGTGATCGAGATGCACGGCGTCTTCGGCCTCGCGGATCTCACGGGGCAGATCGATCACTTCGAAGACCCTTTCGAATGAGACCAGAGAGGTTGCGAACTCGACACGGGCATTGGAGAGAGCCGACAAGGGACCGTACAGCTGGGTGAGAAGTGTCGAGAACATGACGACGACCCCGACGGTGAGATCGCCGCTGATCACGAGCCAGCCCCCAACCCAGAAGACTGCGGCGGTTCCCACTGCGCTGACCAATCCGAGAGCCGCAAAGAACCATCTGCCGATCAAAGCCCGCCGCACACCGAGGTCGCGCACCTGGGCCGCTTCACCGTTGAAGCGATCCTGCTCGTCGGCACTGCGGTTGAACAACTTGATCAGGAGGGCACCGCTCACGTTGAACGCTTCCTGCAGAATCGCCGACATGTTCGCGTTGTGCTCCATCTGCGCCTCGGCCACCCGCCTGAGAAGCCTGGCCACTCGCCTGGCCGGCAACACAAACAACGGCAAGGCGGCAATCGCGAGGGCGGTCAGGCGCCAGTCGGCCTGCAGCATCACGATCAGGATGAACACGACGGAGACGACGTTCGAGACGATCGTGATGAATGTGCCGGTCACGGCTTGCTGGGCGCCGACCACATCGTTGTTGATCCTCGAAATCAACTCTCCGGTGCGCGTGGCGGTGAAGAACCTGAGCGACATCCCCTGCAGGTGGGCAAAGAGCTCGCGCCGCAGGTCGAAGATGACTCCCTCTCCGGCCCGGGCACTCAGCCAGCGCTGCAGTGTGCCCAGCACCGCATTGACCAGCGGGACGGCGATCATGCCGGCGCCCAGCCAGGAGAGCAGGGCGAGGTCACGGTTCGGAATCGCGTCGTCCACGAGATAGCGAATCAGGATTGGAGGAACAACACTCAGCGCCGAGATGACCGCGATGGTCCCGAAGACCCCGATGAGCCAGTTCAGATAAGGGCGTCCGTAGGCGAACACGCGGCGCAGCAACGCCCTATCGATCCGCGGGCGGTCCTGGTCCTCGTCGTAGGTCAAGCGGGCGTACCAGCCCCCGGAGTGGAAAATGAGAGTCTCCCTGCTGTCTGGTCCAAGAGATTAGGCCCGGAGCGGTTCCTAACCACCCGCCGGAACAGGGTCCTCGGCCGTCTACGATGGGGAACCCCACCTGTTCAGGGAAGTTCCCATGGTCACCTTGTACTTGGAGTCATACGCGCCGTCGCTCGACACTGCGGTCTCACACGCCTTGCTCAGGATGGCTTCCGAAGGCCGGCACGGTGAATCGTTGCGCTTGTATCGGCCGGCCGAAGTGGTCGCCTTCGGCAAGCGAGACGCGGTTGCAGACGGGTTCGCCAAGGCAGTTACCTCGGCCGGAGAGGCCGGGTACGAGTCTGTGATCAGGATGGCCGGGGGTCGGGCGGCGGTTTTCCACCGGGAGACGATCGCGTTCGCGTGGACGATCCCGACGCCGTCACCGCGTGATTCCATAACCGAACGATTCGAGAGGCTCTCAGGTCTGCTGGTCGACGCCTTTCGCGATCTTGGGGCAGATGCCCGGATCGGCGAAGTCCCCGGCGAGTACTGCCCCGGTGAGTTCAGCGTCAACCTCGGAGGATCGACCAAGGTCATGGGTGTAGGTCAACGGCTGATCACCGGCGCCGCCCACGTGGGCGGGGTGATCGTCGTCGACAAAGGCACTGCGGTCGCAGACGTTCTCGTGCCCGTATATCGCGACCTCGGGCTGGTATGGGATCCGGCCACATCGGGCGACCTCGCCTCCGCCATCCCCGGCCTCACCTGGGAGAACGTGAAGGACTCTGTGTTGAACTCGTTCGGTCGGATGACCGAGTTCGATGAAGCACCCATACCGCGGGAAGCACTGCGCCGGGCGCGAGATCTGGAAATCCAGCACATGGCCAGCAAGAAGTGAGCAGCTCAGGCCAATGGCTTGTAGTCCCGACCCGGTTTCAGCAGGGAGCCGGTTGCCGACTGCCTGGGATGTGCGGCCCACGCCTCACTGCACCAGACTCACGAACTCGAATGCGACCTTCTCGAACGTCGACTCGTTCTTGGCTTTGACCACGAACACCTTGCCGTAGGGAGCCGTCGGGAACTCCACCCTGACCCACCACTCCCCCGCCGCATTGGCAACGGTCGATCCTGATCCGAAGTCGGAGATGATGAGGATCTTGGTACCCGGTGCGGCGGTGCCGTAGTACTCGTCGAAGGGCGGGTCCAGGGCACACTCGCCGTACTTCGCCTGCGCGGTGAATGCCCATTCGCCGGCGGGAGGTTTGGGCTTGACCTCGGGAGGGTCGTAGTAGACGACGATCGAAGCCTCGGCAGTGTTCCCGGCCGCGTCGGTTGCCGTGAAGGAAGCCCTGTTGCCTCCTTCGCTCAGCATCAACACGATCGACCAAGATCCGTCATCCGCAACCGAAGCCTGATACGGCCCGGCGACCACGGTCGAGCCGGGTTCGGTCTTCCCCGCGAAGGTGACTGCTGTCTCCTTCAGACGATCACCATCGAGCGGAGATGTGATGACGAGCTCCGGCGGATCTAGATCCACAGGTTCCGGGACCGGTCCCGGGCCGCCCGGCCGGGGAGAACCGCCCTCAGACGGGACGGACGGAACTTCGCCGGCGATCGTTGTTGGAGTAGTGGCGGCGACCGTCGTGGTCGTGACCACGGTCGACGTAGTCGGAGTCGTCTCGGCGGTCTCATCATCATCTGCGGCGAACATGCCGGCCTGGAGCGCCATGAAGCCGACGAAGATCACGACTGCGAACGCTCCCACGAAGGACAGCGTCCTGGCCAGGATCGGAGGCTTGGCCGGGCTGGGATTCATCAGCAGCAGCGGGTGGCCGGAGACCGTCGATTGCAGTCCCTCAGCAGCTTGTCTCGCCCGTTGATCGAGAGTCATTCCGACACCCCCAATCGGTCGGCGAGGTTCTTTCGTCCCTTGTGCAGGTGAACCTTTGCAGTGCTCTCAGTGCAACCGAGGATGGCCGCCACCTCAACCACGGGACGGTCCTCGAGATAGTGGAGAGCAATAGCTTGCGCCTGGCGCTTCGGGAGAGACCGGACGGCCTGCCAGAACTCGTCATCGCTCGACTCGAGTTCCGGGAGCGGTAGCTGACGGTCGAGGGCCACGCGGGCCAGGGCCCGGGTTTCCGCAGCCTTCCTCCGAAAGAGCGAAACGGACCGGTTGGAAACGACGCGCCGCACCCAGGCGCCGGGTGATTCATACATCCCGACTCTCTCCCAGTGCTGGTGTGCCGTCATGAACGCCTCCTGGGCAAGATCTTCGGCAGCCAACCGGCTTCCGGACAGCGCGTAGGCCAGGCCGACGACTGCGCGATACTCACGCTGATAGAACACGTCGAACCGTTCCGGCCGCGCTATCACCTGCATCTCGTCCACGTGCCGCACCACGCGGTACGCCTCTCTCTCGTCGCATAGATCCCTGCGGGTTGTGATACCCGTTACTCGTATCGGCGCGAGGAAAGGTTTACCTGACCGAATTGGCCGCCCGTCCACCTACCGACCGGTAGCCTGTCAACCCATGCGTCGCATCCTGATCCTCAACGGACCCAACCTGAACCTGCTCGGCTCCCGGAAGCCGGACCTGTACGGAACCACCAGCCTGGCCGATCTCGAGGGGCTGTGCGCGCAGTGGGGTTCCGACCGTGGCCTCGAAGTCGAAACGTTCCAGTCGAACCATGAGGGGGACCTCATCGACCGGTTGCACGCGGCGCGCCACATCGTTGACGGGGTGGTGATCAACCCGGGAGCGCTGACCCACTACTCGTACGCCCTGCACGACGCGATCGACGCGATCGAGATCCCGGTAGTCGAGGTCCACATATCAAACGTCAAGGAACGGGAGAGCTGGCGCTCGCATTCCGTCGTCGGACCTGCGTGTGTCTACACGATCTACGGTCGCGGCATCGACGGCTACCGGTGGGCCGTCGACCATCTCGCCCATCGCGCCGCCTGGGCGACCACGACTCTGGCATATGCGGGGGGGTCGGACCATGTTGGGGATCTCCGCGTTCCGGACACGCACGGCCCTCATCCTGTGGCCGTTCTGATCCACGGTGGTTTCTGGCGCCATCATTGGACGCGCGACACCATGGAGGCAATAGCCATCGATCTGACCGGCCGGGGCTGGGCAACCTGGAATATCGAGTATCGCCGGGTCGGGATGGGCGGGGGGTTCCCGACCACCCTCCAGGATGTGGGTGCCGCCGTGGACCATCTGGACGACATCGCCGCCGAGTTTCAGCTCGATCTGGAGCGGGTCGTGGTGCTCGGACACTCGGCGGGAGGTCAACTCGCCGTTTGGGCGGCGAACCGCCATCGTCTCGGCGAAGACGACCCCGGTGCGGCACCAAGGGTCGTACCGGCGGCCGTCGTATCACTTGCCGGGGTTCTGAACCTGGAAGTGGCGGAAAAGACAGGGCTGGGCGATGGAGCGGTGGCTGCGTTTCTCGGCAACGCGGCTCGCACCGCGGCTTACCGGGTCGCCTCTCCCCAACTTCTACTCCCGGCGGACCGGCCGCACATCGTCGTCCACGGGACCGGCGACGACCGCGTACCGGTCTCCTATGCACACGCGTACCTCGATGCCGCGAGACGTCCGGGAACTCCGGTTGAACTCCTCGAGATCGAAGGCGCCGATCATTTCGACCCCATAACTCCGTCGAGTTCTGCCTGGACGGCGGTTGTGACCAGACTCTCTACCGTTTGACCCTCCGGACTTCAGACGCGGTTGCCGCACCCACGGTGTCGGCGCCCGGCCCGTCGCCGTCCGGCGCAGCGCAGCCGAAACCGGTCCGACTATTGGCCTTCGGCTGCGGGCGGGCGAACGCCCAGCTCACGGTCCAGCATGAGAAGGGCGGTGCGATCCTCACCGATCATCTTGAGTTGCTCAACGATCAAACCAACGGTCGCCTCCTCCTCGATCTGCTCTTCGACAAACCAGTTCAGAAGCGGATAGCTGGCGAAGTCGCGCTCATCGGTAGCCAAGGCATAGAGATTGTTGATGGCCGCCGTCACTTTCCGTTCATGACCCAGCGAGGCCTCGAACGCCGACAATGCAGTGTCCAGCGACAAACCGGGGGCAGGAATCGAGTTCAGCTCTACATGACCCTCACGTTCCAATACGAAATCGAAGAACTTCATCGCGTGGAGGCGCTCTTCCTCTGCCTGCAATCTCATCCATGCCGACATTCCGGGGAGGTTCTCCTCATCGAGGAACGCAGCCATCTGCAGGTAGGCGTACGACGAGGCAAGCTCGAGATTGATCTGTTCGTTGAAAGCTGTTTCGAGGTTCGTGCTGATCGGCATGTGAATCTCCTGACGAAAGACGATTTGGCAATGATATCGGCTGGTGCGCTGATGGAATCGCCGCCTCACGAGCCGGTTACCCTGAGGCTCGACGAAGGGAGCAGCCTTGCGCGGCGACATCATCATCGTTGAGGACCATCACCGGGCGGCGGCCTCTGCGATCGTGGAGAGGATATTGCCGTCGATCGTCTCAAAACCGGCCCGCTACACGCTCACCGTCGCCGGTGAGTCGGGAAGCGGGAAGTCGGAGACGGCCAAGGCAATCGCCGAGGCGCTCGGAAAGAGAGGGGTATCTTCCGAAGTGCTCCAACAGGACGACTACTTCGTTTATCCGCCCCGCACGAATCATCAAGCCAGAGTCGCCGACATCGACTGGGTCGGGACCAACGAGGTACTCATCGACCTCCTCGACGGCCATCTGGCCGCAGCCGTGGCGGGCGAGGATCACATCGAGAAACCCCTCGTGATCTACAACGACGACACGATCACGACTGAAGTGATGTCGCTCGCCGGAATCGACGTCATCATCGCCGAGGGAACCTATACCAGCCTCCTGGACAACGTGGACACGAGGGTGTTCATTGCTCGCAACCGGCTCGAAACCCGAGCAGCTCGCCGGCAGCGGGGACGCGAGCCCATGGACCCATTCATCGAGCGCGTTCTCGAGATCGAGCACGAGATAATCGCACCGCACAGAGCTCGTGCAGATATCGTCATAACCCGTGATTACGACGTCGAGTTCGTCTGAAGAACCCCCCGGGCCGGCACTTCCGCGACCTCAACCGCGCCATCGATGTCTCACATCGACCCCCGCCCCCTGACATGCTCGACCGGGCCCTACCCACGATCGGCCTGCAAGACGGGCGCCGCGCAAGTTGGGGGCGAACTCCAGACAAAAGCCCGAGGCGTCCTCGCAAGCCGTATTCGTAGCCGGACCCCCGCCCGCTATCTGCCATGATTTGCCAGACAAGACTTGTCCTATCCCGACAATGCGCATACCCTGACCGCCGGTTGGGGCACTCCAGCCGGGATTTTTTCACTTCATGCGACGTTTCGCTTTCCTCATTGCCGCAGGCACCACATTCATCGCTCTCTTCTTCGGCGGGTTTGCCGTCTTCGCGCCGAAGTCCGTCGACGCGCCCACCCCGCCGGCCGAAGTGACGGTTCCGACGGAGCGTGGTGAGGCCGCCGGACGGCTCGCCAGCATGTCGTTCTCGGCAGTCGCCTCCAGTGCAATCCCGGCGCAGAGGGCGATCTCGCTCGACCCCCTCGCCTTCGACGGCCTGTTCCGTGCCTCCCAGTCGCAAGATGAACTGGAGTCCGGATCGCTCTCCACCACGACGACAGTCGCACCCACGACCACGACAACCCCCGACTCGACGACCACGACGTCGACCAGGCCGTCGACCACCACTACTCGGCCCCAGGCGACGACGACCACGGTGCCGCCGACGACCACTACCTCGAGCACCACGACGAGTACCACGATGCCGCCGACGACCACCACATCATCGACGACGACCACCACTACGCCGGCTTCGACGACGACCACCAGCACCACCGTTCCGGCCGGCGGGCCCCTGACCGAGGGGGAGATGCGCGAGTTGGCGGGACGATTCTTTCCGGTCGAGGAGTTGGACAAGGCAGTCCTGGTGGCATGGTGCGAGTCCGGCTACGACCCCAACGCCTACAACCCAGCCGGTCCGTACGGGGGGCTCTATCAACATGCCGAGAGGTTCTGGGATTCGAGAGCAGCCGCGGCCGGATTCCCGGGGGCGAGCATCTTCGATGCGGAAGCCAACACCGCCGCAGCTCACCTGCTCTGGGCATCCAGCGGCTGGACGCCGTGGCCCTGGTGCTCCGCGTGGGCAGACGGACAATTAGGCGGCTGAGCCTCAGTCGACCCGCAGATACTCGATTGAGTTCCCCGTCTTGCCGGTCATTTCGATCTGGCCGAGCTCCCGCAGGCAGTAGACCATCTGTTGGGCAAGACGCCGGGATGCGTCCAGGCCGGCCGCCAGATCCGCAGTTGTAAAAGGTGCAGGCAGGTCGACCGGCAGCAACGCGCTCAAGCCGGTCGGAGACGTGATCAGTGTGGAGCCGTCCACCCTGTCCAGCCTTCGGCCGACCGTCACCCACCCCTTGCGGCGCCGGGATTTCCCGGGCTGGTGGACGCGATACTCGTCTTCAACGGTCAACAGCACCTCGAGCTCGAACCCGTCGCGTTGGATGAAGGTGGGAAGACTCACCAGCTTGCCGAATACATCTTCGAGCCGGCCGTGTTTGGGAGACCGCCGCGAAGAGAGAATCTCGCCGTCGGGATCCATCCGGAAGATACGGCGCTCCCGGGCAATCGGCGCCACCAGCCGGACCGGATGGGACCCGAGCAACCGATCGAGTTTCTTCCGCAACGGAGCGAACCCGCCCGTCTGAATCTCAACGAGAAGCTCACCCCGCACGATATCGATCACACACCCGTCTACCGGATGTTCGAACAAATCACCGTCGACGGAATACCAATCTTTGAGCTGGGCGTGCAGAGCTCCTTCGTTGAGTGTCCCGATCACCCGGTCATGGTCCCAGATTTCGTCCTTCCTGCGTGACTAATGCGCGCCGGAGCTCACACACGATGTTCAGCGGAAGTTGCGGGAGGTGACACCTCTGGCCGGCCATGGAGTGAAGGACCTGGCCACGAAGTTGGTAACGCCGTCCCGGAACTCCAGGACACCCTCGATCACCAGACCGGGATTCCGCCTGGCGACCTCACGGTTCTTCTGCCAGATGTCCGGTAACACGATCACGTTGAGCAAACCCGTCTCGTCCTCGAGGTTGAAGAAGATCACCCCCTTGGCCGTTGACGGCCGCTGGCGGTGAGTCACGATCCCCCCAATGCTGGCCCGGACGCCGTTGCGTTCTGTCGCCAGAGCCCCGGCTACGGTCAGGCAACCGAGTGCGTCGAGACGCTCTCTCACGAACTCAACGGGGTGTCGAGCCGATATTCCGGTTGCCCACAAATCGGCCTGGGCTTGGCTCTCCTCACTCATCCCCGGCAACTGTGGCGGCTCGGCTCCCGGCGCCAGCGGCAGTCTCTCCGGACTGATCTCGGCTAGGGCACCGGCCGCCCACAAACCTTCTCGCCTGCTCAGTCCAAGAGATTCGAGCGCACCGGCTGCTGCCAGACCCTCGAGAGCGTCGACCCTCAATCCCGTCCGCTGAGCAAGGTCCTGGGGCGACAGGAACCTGCCGTCGGCCTGCCGGGCCGCTTCGACCCTGGTGATCTCCGCCTCTCCCAGATTGCGCACATACCGCAGACCCAGCCTGACCGCCACTGCAGGGCGGAGCGAGTCGTCAACCGGCCCCCTCCCCCGCCGCCAGGCCTGCCCGTAGTACTCAGCCAGGTCGTCGGGATCGGCATCGTGAGGCTCAATCGTGCAGTCATGCCACGAAGCGTTCACGTCCGGGTTGTGCACCACGACTCCATGCCTGGCAGCATCTTGCACCAGGCTGTTGGGACTGTAGAAGCCCAACGGATAGGCGTTGAGGAGACCGGCCAGAAACTCGGCCGGCCAGTGGTACTTCAACCAGGCCGACATATAGACGATGTAGGCGAAGCTCACAGAGTGACTCTCAGGGAATCCAAACGAAGCGAACCCCTGCAGCTTCTCCCAGATCTCATCGGCGGCCGCACCCAGAATCCCGTTGGCCGCCATGCCGTCGTACACCTCATCACGGAGACGCCCCATCGCCTCATCAGATCTCTTGTGCGTCATCGCCGACCGCAGTCGATCCGATTGGTTGCCGTCGAACCCGGCACACACCCGGGCGAGCTCCATCAACTGTTCCTGGAAAATGGGGACACCCAGGGTCTTGCTCAAGACGGGTTCGGTGAGCGGATGCGGAAACCGTATCTTCTCCTCTCCATTCCGCCGCCTCAGGTACGGGTGCACCGATTGCCCCTGTATCGGCCCCGGACGGATCAGGGCTACCTCGACTGCCAGGTCGTAGAACGTCTTGGGTTTCATCTTCGGCAGCGTTGCCATCTGTGCTCTCGACTCGACCTGGAACACGCCGACCGTGTCGGCCCTGGTGAGCATCCTGTACACGGCCGGTTCCTGCGGGATATCTGCCAGATCGATGGTGATCCCATGTGCCGCCTCGATCGCGTCTGCCGTCAGATGAAGTGCGTTGAGCATGCCGAGACCGAGCAGGTCGAACTTGACTATGCCGATCGATGCGCAGTCGTCTTTGTCCCACTGGATGACCGATCGACCTTCCATCCGTCCCCACTCGACCGGCACCACCTTCCACAGTGGACGGTCTGCAATGACCATGCCGCCCGAATGAATACCAAGGTGGCGCGGAAATCCATCCATGCGATGGCAAACGTCGTAAACGAAATCCGCCGTCATGCCTTCCGGCAATGGTGCCTCGAGACGCAACTTCCCCGGATCCCTCGTATCGACGTATTTCGAGAGTCCATCTACCTGCGCCTGTGTGAACCCGAATGCCTTTCCAACGTCGCGCAATACGGATCGGGCGCGATAAGTGATGACGTTCGCGACCATCGCCGCCCGCTCCCGCCCATAGCGGCGATAGCAATACTGGATGACCTCTTCGCGCCGGTCGGCCTCCAGATCGAGGTCGATGTCCGGAGGTCGCCCTCGCTCTTCGGTCAGGAACCGTTCAAAAGGAAGCCCTAAACGGATGGGGTCGACTCTCGTCAGCCCCAAACACCGGCACACCGCCGAATCAGCTCCCGATCCACGAATCTGGCAGTAGATCTCCTGACTCTTTGCAAACTGAACGATGTCCCACACGACCAGGAAGTAGCCGGGGAAGTTGAGCTTGCCGATCACTTCCAGTTCGTGCTCGAGGCGGGCCACCGCAACGGGATCGACTCCCCCTGCACCGTCCGGGTATACCTCCCCGGCACCCTGGAACGTAAGGTGCCGCAGGTACTCCATCTCGGATCGATAATGACCGGGCATGGGAAAGTCGGGCAGTTGTGGCGCCACCAGGTTGAGGTCGAATGCCAGTGCTTCCGCCAAACGCACCGACCTCTCCACGGCACCCGGATAGGCGGAGAACCGTTCGATCATCTCCTGCGGCCTCTTCAAGTGTCGTTCGTCGACTGCCGGCCTATGCCCATCCTGGTCGGAGAGTGATCGTCGTCCCGCAATGGCCGCCGCCACATCTGCCAGATCGGCTTCTCTGCGATCGTGATAGTGAACGTTGTTGGTCGCCACGACCGGAAGCCGCAATCGCCGGCCTACCTCCCACAGCACATCGTTGCGAAGATCGTCTTCGGGCATGCGGTGATTCCAGATTTCGATGTGGAGCCGATTCCCGAATATCTCGTGGAGGGGGGCGGCAGCCGTCAGGGCCGCGTCGAGGCGACCCAGGCGAGCGGCAGCAGGGACGGCCCCTTGCCAGCATCCGGTTAGTGCAACCAACCGGCCGGTTCGGGCAGCCTCGTCGAGATCGTTCCACGAGTAAACGGGCAGATCTTTCTCACCGCGAAACTGCGCTCTGGTGACGAGGCGGCTGATAGCGGCATACCCCTCGGGAGATGGCGCAAGCAGCACGAGATGATCGGTAGGCGGAGCAACAACCGGTTTCGAACCATGGGATCTCCTGGTCCGACCCCGGCGTGCTGCAGCCTGCGACTCGGCGGTCGCCATTCGCTCTACGTCGCGCTGCGACGCCGAAGCGACCGGTTCCTCCGACTCGCGACCGGTTACTTGCGATTCGCGACTGAGCCCGATCTCCACCCCGTACACCGCCGGAAGCCCTACCTCCTTTGCAGCCCTGGCGAACCTCACGGCGCCGTACATTCCGTTGTGGTCGGTGACTGCCAACGCCCGGTAGTCCAGGTCTGCCGCCCGATATACGAGGTCTTCAGGATGTGATACCCCGTCGAGAAAGCTGAAGTTGGTGTGGCTGTGGAGTTCCGCATAGGGCATGGTCGACATTGATTGTATCGAACATATGTTCGATACGCCATGGAGCGCCGGCAGCTTCCCCGACCCCCGGGGCAAGCAGTGAGCAGCCCCGTCGGCCCAAACGCGAAATTGCCGGGCGGGTAAACCTTTCACTCCCGTACTGCGAGTAACCACTGACAGTGACCATATAACACCTACAAGTGATGACCAGTCACAGGAGGACCAACGTGTTTCGCAGGCTCGGGATATTCGCCACCACCTTCGTGATCGTGATCGCCGGCGGCATTGCCCTCGCTCAGATGGGCGAGTACTTGCCGTCTGCCGACGAACCCTCGGCAGACGCAGAAACCGCCGAGTCCGGCACCCTTCTCCCCCTGGAAGAGCAGAAGGCTCCGGACGCCGGCGAAACGACCGAAGAGTCCAGCACAACGACCATGGTCGAAGAGCAGAAGGAAGTGGAGGCGCCGGCCACCACAGACGGGAAGCCGGCCGGGACCAAGGAAACCCCGGAAGAGCTCTCCGACACGAACCCACCGGATCTGATCATCACATCTCCGGAGTACGGAGCGACCGTATCCACCAGGGAGTTGAGGTTCGAGGGCAAGGTCGAACCAGGGGCGATCGTCAAAGCGGCGGGTTTCAGGGCCGACGTCGATGCCGACGGCCACTGGTCCATCGTTCTCCTTCTCGAACCCGGCGGCAACCTGGCCACGATCAAGGCCTTCGATGAGGCCGGCAACATGTCTGAGGCGACCGTCAAGGTCTTCTACGAGGCCGGCGAAGGCGAGCATGCGTTCACGGCCAATCAGAGCTACAAGGTGTCCGCGGCCAATCCGCCGTACGACGTCTTCTACGGTACCGGAAGACCGGGCACCACGGTGAAGGCAACATCAGACTTCGGTTCCGCATCCACAACGGTCAACGAAAAGGGCAAGTGGGAGATGAAGGTCAAGTTCCCCAGCGCCCCCTATTACCAGTGGTTCGCGGTCAGGATCGCAGATTCCGACGGACACTCGAAGACCTTCGAATTCAAGAGCAAGTACAACCCGGATGCCCAATACGACTTCACCATCACCCAGAAATACGGAGTGAACTCCGACCAATGGGAGAAGTTCACGGGGACCGCCAAACCCGGGACAGTCATCGGCGCCTTCTCCGACTACGGCTCAGCCGAGACGGTGGCCGAGGGTGGCGAGTTCTATCTCAAGGTTCACTTCTCCGGGCTCACACCCGGTCAGACGATAGGCATCGTCGTAGAAACATCGGCAGGCGACCGGAGAACCTTCGAATTCCGATATGAACCGGCCCCCATCGGTTTCAGCGTCTTCCAGAAGTTCGGGTCGTGCAGCGAGACTCCCCCCTACGACATCTTCAAGGGAACCGCCACACCCGGTGCAACGATCTGGGCAGAGTCACCCTACGGCGGCGCCGGCACAGTGGCAGGAGACCTCGGATACTGGGACCTTCAAGTGTTCTTCGAGGGCGCCACTCCCAACGAACCGTTCAACGTCACGATCAGGGACTCCGAGGGACACTACAAGGTGTTCACCTTCACCGTCCTGGCGAAGTAGCCGGTTCTCCTCCCGGCCCTTTCGTGGGCCCGCCACCCGGAGGGGC
>DATIPS010000011.1 GCA_035471805.1 Acidimicrobiia bacterium
CACCGGATCGGCCGGCAGCGTCGTCGACACGACGGTGGGCGCCGGTTCGTCGACGACGCCCGGCTCCTGATCGCCGAGCGGGGCGACCACGATGACGACGCCGATCGCCACCGCCACCAGCACGGCGAACACCAGCGACAACTCGGCCCGGCGTGGACGGCGGGCTGCCGGTGCCGTCTCCACGACCACGTCCGAGGCGGTCACGGGCTCGACTGCGCCGTCGATGAACGTGGCGAGGTCCGAGAGCTGTCGGTCGAGGTCATACATCTTTGCTCACCTCCAGCGCGGCGCGGAGTTTCGAGAGCCCGCGCTCGACGTGTTTCTGTGTGCTACTCAGTGAGATGCCGAGCAGTTCGGCAACCTCCTGGTAGGTCCATCCGAAGCCTTTGACGAGCATCACCGCGGTGCGCTGCCGTTGTGACAGGGCGTCGAGGGCATCGGGCAGCGCCGGCTCGATCCACGGCATCTCGGCATGCTCGGGTCGCGGAAGCCGTCCCGGCCGCCGGAGGAGTCTGCGCCCTTTCGTATGTCCTACCCGGTACAGGTATCCGACCGGATTCTCCATTTCGGCAACACGATCCCAGTGTTCCCATGCCCAGGCGAGTGCTTCTGCCGTCGCCTCCCGCCCCCGGTCGCCGCCCCATCCGGCCACCAGGGCATGACGTAGGCGGGGTTCGGCTTCCCGGACGAATTCGGTGAAAGCATCGGATCTCGTCTGCACTTGCTTCACTGGTCTCCCGCTTCCTCCTCACCCTATAGAGCAAAGAGCGACGGGTTCTTATGACCGCGGACTTTCGTTGTGCAGACGGAATGGCGGCCTAGCGCTCCATCTGCTCCCGGATATTCTCCAACAGCTCAAGGTACGACACGACGAACTTGTCGACGCCCTCGTCTTCGAGCACCTGGACAACGTCGTCGTAGTCGACACCGGCTGCGCTGAGGTCTCCGAGAACGCTCAGCGCGTCGGCTATCTCTCCGGTTCCGAACGGCCGCGGATGGAGGCTTCCGTGGTCACGGTAGGCGTCGATGGTCGACAGCGGCATCGTGTTGACCGTGTTACCCACAATCAGCGGTTCGACGTAGAGCAGGTCGTCGTAATCCGGGTTCTTGGTGCTGGTGCTTGCCCACAGCGGTCGCTGAAGCTGAGTGCCCTCAGCCGCCAGAGCATTCCAGCGATCGCCGGCGAAGATCTCCAGAAAGGCGCCGTAGGCGGCCCGGGCGTTGGCTACGGCGGTCCTGCCTCTCAAGGCGAGAGCGTCCGCAGTTCCTACTGCTTCGAGCCGGCCGTCGACCTCGCCGTCGAACCGCGACACGAAGAACGACGCCACGGATGCCACCCCCGTCGGATCGCCCCCACTCTCGAGTAGCCGCTCAACCCCCCGTAGGTATGCCTCGGTCACGGCCCGGTAGCGATCTAGAGAGAAGATCAGTGTCACATTGACCGAGATCCCCTCGGAGATCAGCTGCTCAACGGCGGGCAACCCGGCTCTAGTCGCCGGCACTTTGATCAGGAGGTTTTGTCGGTCCACTCGCCGCCACCAGGAACGCGCGTCGGCGATGGTGGCGGCCGTGTCGTGGGCGAGTTCCGGAGATACCTCCACCGAGACATGGCCGTCGAGTCTCCCGCTCTTCGCCCATACGGGTAGAAGAACATCGCAGGCATCCTGAATATCGCGCTTCACCAACTCGATGTAGACGGCCTCGGTGCTCGCTCCATCGGCTGCCAACTGGCGGATGACGTCGTCGTAGTCCGTCGATTTGGTGATGGCGTTGGCGAAGATGGTCGGGTTAGACGTGACCCCGCTGATACCGTCCTCATCGATCAGCTTCCTGAGGTCGCCGTTCTCGAGCATGGCCCTCGAGACCTGATCGGACCAGACGCTTTGATTCAGTGAGGATATGGCATGGAGAGAGGACATGGACCACAGGGTACCCGGTACCGGGTGCCGGGTACCAGGACGTCGACCACGCTCGCCCGCACGACCGCCGGGGCCATGCGATCAATGGCTATCCTCCCCTCATGCCACGCAGGATCCTGATCGCCAAGCCCGGCCTCGACGGCCACGATCGGGGTGCCAAGGTCATCGCCAGAGCGCTGCGTGATGCCGGACACGAGGTGATCTACTCGGGGCTGCATCAAACGCCCGACCAGATCGTCGAGACCGCCATCCAGGAGGACGTCGACGCCATCGGGCTCTCCGTTCTTTCCGGCGCCCACATGACCCTGTTCCCCCGGGTAGTGGAGATTCTCCGCCAGCGAGACATAGACGACATCGTCGTGTTCGGCGGCGGGATCGTTCCGGATGAAGACATACCCAAGCTCAAGCAAGCGGGCCTGGCCGAGATATTCACGCCGGGCGCCCCGCTGTCGGCGATCACCGACTGGGTTGCCAACAACATCCCCGAACGCTGAGGCGTCCGACCGTCCGCATCGAGGGTATTGGTCTCGGAATGTGAGGGTGGGACCGGTTCAAGCCGAAAACTGGAACGGATATGAAGATCCACGAATATCAAGCAAAGCAGCTGATGGCGGCGCGGGGGATTGCGGTCCCCGAAGGCGTCGCAGTCACCACCGTCGCCGAAGCGGTCGGCGCGGCCAGGTCATTGATCGAAAGCACCGGGAATCCGGTCGTAGTGGTCAAGTCGCAGATTCATGCAGGCGGGCGCGGCAAGGGGCGCTTCAAGGAGCACCCGGACGTTGCCGGGGTCAACGTCGTCCTCGACGGTATCGACGGCGGAATCGAAGCGGCCGAAGAGCAGGTCCGGCACCTGGCCTCTCGAATGCTGCGGTCGACTCTCGTCACCATTCAGACGGGCGAAGAGGGCAAGCAGGTCAACCACCTGTACGTCGAGCAGGGGATCGATATCGCCCGGGAGCTCTACCTCTCCGTGCTGCTCGATCGGGGCGTTTCGCGCAACATCGTCATGGCCTCCACCGAGGGCGGGATGGAGATCGAAAAGGTTGCCGAAGAGACCCCCGAACTGATCCTGCGCGAAACCATCGATCCCGCCATCGGGCTCGCCCCCTTCCAGGCTGCCCGACTCGGATACGGGCTGGACCTCGAGGGCGATGCGCATCGCAACTTCGTGAAATTCGTCGCGGCGCTCAGTGAACTGGCAGTCGAACTCGACACCGATCTCATCGAGATCAACCCGCTGGTGATCACCACCGACGGACGGGTCATGGCACTCGACGGCAAGATGGCCTTCGACGACAGCGGCCTCTTCCGGCATTCGGAAGTCGAGGAGATGCGCGACGAGTCGGAGGAAGACCCGGCCGAGCTCGAAGCCAAAGCCGTCGGCCTTTCTTACATCAAGCTCGACGGAACGATCGGGTGTCTGGTCAACGGGGCCGGACTGGCGATGGCCACGATGGACACGATCAAGCATGTGGGCGGTGAGCCGGCCAACTTCCTCGACGTGGGCGGGGGCGCAGACGCCGACCAGGTTGCTGCCGGGTTCCGCATCATCACCCGCGACCCCAACGTGAAGGGGATCTTCGTCAACATCTTCGGCGGCATCATGCGCTGCGACGTGATCGCCTCCGGTGTCGTGCAGGCCGTCAAGGAGGTCGGGCTCGAGGTTCCGCTGGTCGTTCGCCTCGAGGGCACCAACGTCGAGGAGGGCCGGCGGATCATCGAAGAGTCCGATGTGGACGTCGTGTCTGCCGTCGACATGAAGGACGGCGCGGAGAAGATCGTGGAGTTGGCCAAGTGAGCATCCTCATCAACAAAGACACCAAGGTCATCGTCCAGGGGCTCGGCAAGACCGGCCAGTTCCACACCGACAAGGCAATCGCCTACGGGACGCAGATGGTGGGAGCGGTTCATCCCTCGAAGGCCGGGACGACCCATGTCTTCGAGGGAGCGACCGACCACTCGGGCGTGCCGGGCCGGCCGGATCGCTACCGGGTGGAGCTGCCGATCTTCTCGTCGGTTCTCGAGGCGATCGAGGAGACGGGGGCCGACGCCAGCGTCGTCTATGTGCCGCCGCCGTTCGCCGCCGACGCGATCATGGAAGCCGCAGAGTCGGGAATCAAGGTGATCGTGGCCGTCACCGAGGGCGTTCCGGTCGCCGACATGGTGCGCGCCAAACGCTACCTGGCGGACAAGGACACCCGGCTGGTCGGGCCGAACTGTCCCGGAGTGATCACCCCGGGCGAGATCAAGATCGGCATCATGCCCGGCTACATCCATCAGCCGGGCAAGATCGGTGTCATCAGTCGGTCCGGCACCCTCACCTACGAGGCCGTGTACCAGCTGACCAGGCTCGGCCTGGGCCAGACCACCGCCGTCGGTATCGGCGGCGACCCGGTCAACGGCACCAACTTTCTCGACATGTTGAAGCAGTTCAACGACGACCCGGACACCGAGGGTGTTGTAATGATCGGCGAGATAGGCGGCACCGCCGAGGAAGACGCCGCCGAGTGGATCAAGGACAACATGACCAAGCCGGTGGCCGGCTTCATCGCAGGCACCACCGCCCCGGCCGGCAAGCGCATGGGACACGCCGGAGCGATCATCTCCGGCGGCAAGGGAACCGCCGCCGCCAAGATCGCCGCCTTGCACGCGGCGGGTATCGAGGTAGCGGAAACCCCGACCGACATGGGTACCGCCATGGTCCGGGCCATGGGCTAGGAAGACCGTTTCTCGGCAATACTGTTGCGCGTGGGGAACACCAGTATTGCCGAGAAAACAGCAGTCGGATTCTCAGCAATGCTGTTGCGCGTGGGGAGCGACAGTATTGCTGAGAAACTCTGGGTGTAGATGGACTTCTTGACTATCGGTTTCGGTCTCGGTCTGGCGGCCGGACTCTCGCCCGGACCGCTGCACATGCTCGTGTTGACCACGTCGATGCAGCGCGGATTGGCAGCCGGGCTCCGGGTGGCGATCGCTCCGTTGCTGACCGACGTGTTCGTCATCACCGCCGGTTTGCTCACCGTCGGGGCGCTTCCCGACCCAGCCGTTCGGGTGCTGGCCGTCGGTGGCGGCCTCTTCATCCTCTACCTGGGCGTCGATGCCCTCCGATGGAGATCCGGCGAACGGGAGACTGCCCCGCCCGCCGCGGACCTCCGACGCGGGTTCCTGACCAACCTTCTCAATCCGCATCCATGGCTGTTCTGGCTCGGAGTCGGCGGACCGCTCCTCCGGTCTGCCTGGGACGACTCGATCGCTTCGGCGGTCGCCTTCCTCGCCCCCTTCTACCTGTTGCTGGTCGGTACGAAGGCGCTCCTGGCCGTTGTGGCATCGCGCGGCACCCGCTTCGTCGACAGCGCCTGGTATCGCCGGCTCATCTACGCGGCCGCCACCGCCTTCATGGGCATGGGAGTCTGGCTGATCGTTGCAGCCGCGGGCGGGACTCTCTGACACGTCATCGGGCATCCGGCCGGTCAGGGCAATAAGATTCGCCCGAGCCGTGGAGGAGGATTGGGTGGAGCAGCTGTGTCCATCCGGCATACGGATTGCCTTCATCGGTCCCGTAGAACGTCTATTCGGTCTCTCCCAAACCCCCGGGGGTTCGGATGCCGATGAAGGAGTGCCGCTGTGAGTACCGATGTCCATGCCCACTGCATCCCGCCCGAGGTCCTGAAGACCCTCGAGAACGCGCCCGACCGTTTCGGGATCGAGATCGTGCAGGACGGCGATCGCCGGCGGGTAGTCGTTGCCGGGAGAGTGTCGACCGGACCTCTTCGCGATGATCTGGTCGATGTAGACCGACGGCTGACGGCGATGGATGCGGCCGGCGTCGACGTGCAGATGATCTCCTGTTTCGTCGACCTCACTGCCTACGCCCTCGATGCGGCTTCCGGGGCCAGGTTCGCGCGGATGTACAACGAGGGTCTGGCAGGACTCGCCGCCGAGTATCCCGATCGGTTTCTCCCGCTTTGCACCGTTCCTCTACAGGCGCCGTCGGCGTCCGCTGCCGAGCTGAGGTTCGCCGTCGGTGAACTCGGAATGGCCGGGGTGGAGATAGCGGCAACCGTAGACGGAGCCGAACTCGACGACCGGGACCTGGATCCATTCTGGGAGGCAGCCGCAGAGTTGCGATGCCTGGTTCTCATTCACCCGTACAACCCGCTCGCCGGTCGAAACGTCAAGCGCTATTTCCTGGACAACGCCGTCGGAAGGCCTGCCGAGACGTCCATAGCCGTCGGGCACATGGTCATGGGGGGCGTGTTCGAGCGGTACCCGGACCTTCAGGTCTGCGTCGTGCACGGAGGGGGCTTCCTTCCCTACCAGGCGGGTCGCCTGGACCGGGCCTATCACGCCAAACCCGGGCTCGCAGCCACCAACCTCTCCCGGCCACCAAGTGAGTGGCTCAAGAACCTCTATTACGACACCGTCACCCACTCCCCGGAGGTGCTGGCATTCCTCGTGGAGTTCGCAGGCATCGAACATGTTCTGCTCGGCAGCGACTACCCGTTTGAGATGGGCGACGACGACCCCGTGGCTACGGTGCAGGCCATCCCCGGCCTGACGGCATCAGACCGGGACCTCATACTCGACGGGAACGTGCAGAGACTGCTCGCCGGCATCAGGCGTTGATCGAACCGAGTTTCTCATGCGATCGATCGAGTATGTCCCGGAAGGACCGGACAATGCAGCGGAAGGTGGCCACGAATGACTGATCCCTCGACGATGCGAGCACTCGTGCTTCATGAATTCGGAGGGCCGCTCGTGTTGGAGCAGGTACCGGTGCCGGTGCCTGGTCCCGACGATGTTCTGCTGCGGGTACGGGCCTGCGCGGTGGACCAGTTCGATCTCACCATCCGGGCGGGTAAACGTGCCAATGCGAAGGTTCCTCTCGTTCTCGGTCACGAGATCTCGGGGGAGGTCGCCGCGGTGGGGGCCGCCGTTCAGGGCTGGGCAGTCGGCGATCGCGCCGTCTCCACCCTGTACCTGACCTGCGGACGTTGCAGGAAGTGCCTGGGCGGCCGGGAAACGATCTGCGAGGACTTCCAGGGTTATGTCGGCATCGAGACCCCGGGCGGATACGCCGAGTACACGACGGTCCCCGCAGCCAACCTCGTGGCACTGCCGGATTCCATAGGTTTTCCCGAGGGATCCGTACTCGCCAACGCAGTGGGCACTCCGTATCACGCCTTCACAGAGCGGATGCGTTTGCGCCCGGCCGAGTACGTCATCATCACGGGTGCCGGCGGCGGGGTCGGCATTCACGCAATCCAGGTGGCCAGGGCCATGGGGGCCTTCGTGATGGCGGTCGACCTCGGGCAGCAGAAGCTGGATGCGGCCCTGCGCCACGGGGCCAATATCGCCGTTGACCCCGAGGTACAGGACTTCTCCGAAGTGGCCCGCGAGTGGACCGGCGGTCTTGGAGTTGACGGTGTGCTCGAGCTGGTCGGTCCCGCCACCATGCCGGACAGCCTGAGAGCCCTCGCAAGGGGCGGCCGGATGGTGATCGTCGGGTCTCACACCGGCCGCGAGTTCCCCCTCAACACCCTCACGATCTATGCCAACGAGTGGGAGATTCTCGGCTCGCGGAACGTTTCGAAGTCGGAACTCGGCGATGTCGTGGCGATGACCGCGGACGGGATGGTTTCTCCGGTGGTGCGGGCCGGATTCGGGTTGGAGGACGCGGAAGAGCTTCACCGACTGGTCGCCGCCCGCGAGATCGTCGGGAGGGCGGTAATCGAGCCGTGAACCCCTGATCTGCAGCGGCCGATGGCGGCACGCTTGACAGGGGACCGGGCTGAGGCAACAATCGTTTGCAGTCGATCCGGGTGCTGCGGTGACCGGAAGGTTGAAAGGGGCATACGTGACCAGGCTCGGATGGATTGGAACTGGAAGAATGGGCTTCGCGCTCGCCGAGCGACTGCTCCGTGCGGGACACGATGTTTCGGTGTTCAATCGAACCCGATCCAAGGCCGAACCTCTCGCCGACCTGGGTGCCACCGTCGTCGACTCCCCGGCCGATTTAGCCGATCGCGACATCGTTTTCGTTATGGTGGCCGGCCCCGCCGACCTGATCGAAGTAGTGAATGGACCGCGCGGCCTCCTCTCACGGACCGATGCAACTCCCCGCATCGTCGTCGACTCCTCAACCGTGTCGGCGGCGGCTTCGGCGGAGGTGCAAGCGGCAGTTGAAGCAAGGGGTTCGGCCTTGCTGGCCGCTCCGGTCAGCGGCAATCCGCATGTCGTCCGCTCCGGCAAACTGACCTCGGTCGTCTCCGGGCCCCGCCGGGCCTACGAGGAAGCCGAGCCCTACCTCGCCCTCTACGGATCGAAAGTCACCTACGTCGGCGAAGGAGACTCCGCCCGACTGGTGAAGATCTGTCACAACCTCCTGCTCGGCATCTACACCCAGACCCTCGCCGAGATCACGGTGCTGGCCGAGAGAGCCGGTGTGGCGAGGGCGGACTTCCTCGAGTTCATCAACGGGAGTGTCATGGGCTCGCTTTTCAGCCAGTACAAGACTCCGGCCTTTGTGAATCTCGACATGACCCCGACGTTCACCGGGCATCTCCTTCGCAAGGACTTCGAGCTGGGCCTCGAAGCCGCCAGGCAGTACAACGTGCCTATGCCTACCTCCGCGCTGGTCCACCAGATCGTGGTTGAGTTGATTAGTAGAGGCATGGGGGAGGGCGACTTCGCCGCCCTGCTGCAAATGGAGGCAAATGCCGCCGGAATGGAGCTGGTGGCCGAGGGTCGCGAGGTTTCGGATGGCCTTGAACCAGAGCAGCCTGCTGCGGGCGCCGTTTGAGAATGTCGGCGGGCCGGAGGCGCCGGCTTGTCTTTGACAGGTGAGATGCACAGCCACACAATCCATACGTCTGCCGTCGGACGTCAAAGCTCATGGGAGAGGATGCTGTAATGACTGAGTTCCCCGTCGCTACCACACCATCGCCGGGAATCATGGCGGTCGACTGGGAGGAGCGCGTCGATTTCGGACGGCTGCGCGACTACCGACTGGCCAGGGTGCGGGAGCAGATAGAAGCCTTCGGCCTGGGCGCCCTCTTGCTGTTCGAAACCTCCAACATTCGCTACGCCACCGCCACGAACATCGGATACTGGGCTTTCAACAAAGGCGAGCGATGGGCTTTGGTAACCCGCAACGGCCGGCCCCGTATCTGGGACTTCGGCTCGGCGGCCAAGGCTCATCGACTCCAGCTCCCTTCCCTCTACGACGAAGAGAACTCCATCGGCGGGAATGCCGGGCTTCAAGGCGCCATCGGGCCGGCCACAGGTCTCACCGCCCGTGTCGCCGAGGAGATCGCCGCGGCGCTGCGCGAGGAAGGGATCGTCAATGAACCCCTGGGCCTCGACATGGCCGAAGCCTCCGTCTTTCTGGCCCTTCAGGGCGCCGGGCTCGACGTGGTCGACGGCCAGCAGGCTATGGCGATGGCGCGAGAGATCAAGAGTCCCGACGAGATCATGCTCCTGACGCAGGCCTGTGCGATGGTGGACGGGGTCTATCAGGACATACTCGAGTTCCTCAAACCGGGAGTCCGCGAGAGCGACGTGGTCGCCCTCGCCCACGGCCGGCTGTTCGAGATGGGATCGGAGTTCGTGGAAGCGGTCAACTCGATCGCCGGCGAACGCTGCAGCCCCCATCCGCACGTCTTCTCGGACCGGCTCATTCGGCCGGGCGACCAGGCGTATTTCGACATCATTCATGTCTTCAACGGCTACCGGACCTGCTACTACCGGACGTTCGCCGTCGGGCGGGCATCACAAGCACAGCGGGACGCTTTCAAGCAGTCCCGCGAGTGGATGGATGCGGCGATCGAGCTGGTCAGGCCGGGTAACACGACAGACCAGATTGCCCGTGTGTGGCCCAAGGCGGAGGAGTTCGGGTTCGTCGATGAGATGGATGCCTTCGGACTCCAGTTCGGTCACGGGGTTGGAGTCGGTTTGCACGAGCGTCCCATCATCTCCCGGCTGAACTCGCTCGACGATCCCGTCGAGATCAAGGAGGGGATGGTGTTCGCTCTCGAGACCTACGCCCCGGCCGCCGACGGCCGTTCTGCGGCGCGGATCGAGGAAGAGATCGTGGTGACGGCTGACGGTCCCAAGGTCATCACGCTGTTTCCCTGCGAAGAACTGCCGATAGCCAATGAGTACTGAGATCACGGAGCAGGGACTCTACGACTACGGGAAGCGGGCGGCCCGATTGCCGGAGCCGCTCGACCGTTCCAACGCAGATCTGGATCTTCCGGTCGACGTCCGCCTCGAGATGTACGAAATGCAGCAGTCGCTCCGGCAGTTCGAGAAACGTGCCTACGACCTCTTCATGGAGAACCTCGTCAAGGGCACGAGCCACCTCTCACTGGGGATGGAGGCTGTGGCTGCGGGTTTCGGTAGTGCGATGCACCCCGACGACTACACCTTCGCCACCTACCGGGGCCATGCGCACACGATCGCGCGCGGGGCGCCGCTCGGTCCGGTCATGGCCGAACTCCTCGGTCGTGAGAACGGCATTCTCAAGGGCAAGGGCGGCTCGATGCACCTCACCTCCGTGGAGCACGGAATGATGGGTTCCTATGCGATCATCGGCGCCCATCTGTGTATCGCCAACGGCGCCGCCTGGTCGGCGCAGATGCGTGGCACCGATCAGGTGGCGGTAGCCTTCTTCGGCGACGGTACGACCAACATCGGCGCATTTCATGAGGCACTCAACTTCGCAGTGATCTGGGATCTGCCGGTCGTCTTCGTCTGCGAGAACAACCTTTACATGGAGTACACCCCGATCGATCTGGTCTCGGCCGTCCCGAATCCGGCGGCCGACCGTGCTGCCGCTTACGGTCTGGACCGCATCGTGGTGGACGGCAACGATGCAGATGCCGTCTACAACGTGGCCACCTCGGTGTTCGAGCGGGCCCGGCGGGGAGACGGGCCGTCGTTGGTCGAGGCGGTCACCTACCGGCATGGAGGCCACAGTCGGGCCGACCCCGGCAAGTACCGGCCGGCCGAAGAGGTGGAGGCTTGGCTCGATCGGGATCCGATCCCCATGTACCACCAGCGTCTTCTCGATCTGGGTGTTTCTGAGGGCGAGCTCGGTGCTATCCAACAGTCGGTGGCCGAGCGCGTTGAGGAAGCCACCGAGTTCGCCAAACAGGGGGTGCCTCCCTCACCAGACCAGCTCTTCGTGGACGTGTGGTCGGACGGAGGTGCGTCATGGCGGAACTGAGCTATCGCGACGCGATCTCGGCCGGAATAGCCCAGGAGATGCGTCGTGATCCGCGCCTGGTGATGCTCGGCGAAGACATCGCCGGAGCCGGCGGCGTGTTCAAGACCACCGTGGGGCTGCTCGACGAGTTCGGTCCGAAGCGGGTCCGTGATACCCCGATATCGGAGCAGGCGATTCTCGGGGCTGCAATGGGAGCCGCCATGACCGGGATTCCGGTCATCGCCGAGATCATGTTCTCCGACTTTCTCGCCGTGTGCTGGGATATCGTCGCCAACGAAATGGCGAAGAGCCGGTACATGACCGGCGGTCAGGTAACCGTTCCGGTCGTCATTCGGACGGCCAACGGTGCCGGGTCTCGATTCGGAGCCCAGCACAGTCAGAGCGTGGAGAACTGGTGCATGATGATTCCGGGGCTGAAGGTGGTTGCACCATCCAACCCTGCGGATGTCGTCGGTTTGATGGCTGCAGCGGTGCGCGACCCTGATCCCGTGGTGTTCTTCGAGCACAAGTCGCTCTTCGCCACCAAGGGAGAGGTTCCGAACGGCGAGATCATCGATGAGCTCGGCAAGGCGACCATCGTGCGCCCCGGATCTGACTGCACGATCGCGGCGCTGGCTCTGATGGTCCCGCGGGCGCTCCAGGCAGCAGAACGACTGGCCGAAGAGGGGATTTCTGCCGAGGTGATCGACGTGCGCTCGCTCGTCCCTCTCGACACCCAGACGATTCTCGGCTCGGTCGCCAGAACGGGACACCTCTTCACAGTCGAGGAGAATCCGCGTTTGTGTGGCTGGGGTGCGGAAATCGCCTCGATTGTGGCCGAGGAGTCCTTCTGGGATCTCGACGGACCGGTTGTACGGATCACGACTCCGCACATACCGCTGCCGTCGGCCGACATTCTCGAGGATCTGGCTCTGCCGTCCGTGGATCGGATCTACGAGACGGTCAGAGCGAACCTGGATTGACCGGCTCGAGAGCGGATAGTCAGGCCGTATCCGGCTCGTCTCGCTGTGGCTGGTGTACCCACAGCATCTCGAGCTTGACGCCTGCATCGGAGATCAGGTTGTAGACCGGGCACCGGGCCTCGGTCTCCGTTATGACGGCACGGAGTCGCTCTTCGCTCTCGGTCGTGTACACGGTCGCTTGCACGCGGATGGTCTGGAAGTGCTGTTTCACTCCCCGCACCCCGAGCCGGCCTCGAATGTCGATGGTGAACTCTGCCTCGAAGTCGATTCCGTCGTATGCGAAATCCATTTCTGCGGCCGTGCGATTGAAGGTGACCGACTCGCAGCCGCACAGCGCCCCGAGTACCGCCTGAAGGGGAGATGGCCCTTCCCCGGTTCCGCCGTGGGCGATGGGTTCATCCGTGACCATCAGCCCGAACTCCCCCGTATCGATGACGGTCATCATCGTTCCGTCGTTGCGGGCGGAGAGCTTCTTGCGGCGCACCAGCGGCTTCGCCAGTTGTTCCGCGGAGATCAGTTCCGAGGCCATTGCTGCTCCCATACAAACGTTTGCAGGTGGAAGGCAAGGCTAGTACCTTCCGTTCATCGACGTAGGGAGCCTTCTCAGTGGCACGGGTCGTGTCTTTCGCAAACCTGCCCAGACTGCATTCCACCAGGGATACCCGTGACAGAATCGATCTCGTCACCGAAGAGACGTTCGGCACCAGGGAACTCCAGGCCGATCGGATCACATACCACCCGGGCGATACGGCGGCCGCCCACTACCACCGGGACTGCAAGCACTTCTTCTTCGTGCTTTCCGGCCGTGGAGTCCTCCATGCGAATGACGAAGCCCTCGAGCTGGGCCCGGGCGATGTGGCGCTCATCTACGAGAACGAGATCCACTGGTTCGAGAACCCGGGCGACGAGGAGTTCACCTTCATCGAATTGTGGGTTCCCGCCCCCTCGGAGACCGTCTGGATCAAAGATGACGACATATGAACCTGGGCTCCGTCGACGTGAGTTCACGTCGCAGACCCGTCTACGACCGGTGGAAAGAGAACCTCTGAAGAAGCCGGGGGTCGCCTCGGTGATGGAAGCGGTTTCGCCCGGTGCTCGGTCTGAGGATCACCGGTACGGGCCTCCCGCTCATCGCAATCCCGGAGTCTCGCGTAAGCTGTCCCGCAAAGCGTTCGACTACGTTCCGCTGCCGCTGCTGATAGCCGTCGGGAGCTGCCGACGCTCGGAGGTGTCAACGGTCGAACGTTTCGTCTCTGCCCCGCCGGACGGTGTTGAGCGCGATGCGGGATGAACGTTCGCTGAGCGACGTCGCCGATCATTCGGACCAGGAGAAGAACACGATGCCCAAACACCCCTTCAGGGACTACGACGAGTGGAAGCTGTTCATCGGCGGGAACTTCGTCCCTGGGAAGGCGCCTTCGATCGAGGTTGTCAACCCGGCCACGGGTGAGGTTCTGGGCGAGGCTCCTGCGGCGAGCAAGGAAGACGTGGCGGACGCGGTGGCTGCCGCAAAAGAGGCGTACCGCTCCTGGCGCTGGACGCCGCCCGAGCAGCGGGGTGAGATGCTCTATCAGATCGCGGAGAGCATCCAGGTACACCGCGAAGAGTTGATCGACCTCGAAACCTGGGAGAACGGCAAGCCCCGGTCCCAAGCGGCCAAGGACGTGATCAATGCGGAGCGGACGTTTCGCTTCTACGCCGGGACGGCCGACAAGTTCTACGGTCAGGCAGTCCTCGACACTCGGGATGAGGTTCGCAAGCTCGTATTCGAGCCGTTCGGCGTCGTTGCCGCGGTGATCCCCTGGAACTGGCCGCCGATGCACATCGCGGATTTCTGCGCGGTGGCATTGGCAACCGGCAACACCATGGTCATGAAGCCCGCACCGGAAACGCCTCTCTCAGCGCTGCGTATTGCACAGCTGGCGGCTGAGATCCTGCCGCCCGGTGTGTTCAACGTGGTCACCGGCGGAGTTGATCCCGGAGTCGAGCTGGTTCGTCATCCAGATGTGGACTTCATAACCTTCACAGGTAGCAGCATGACCGGCAGCAAGATTCTGGCCGTGGCGGCGGAACGGATAACGCCGACCATGATGGAACTGGGGGGCAAGAACGCATCCCTCATCTTCTCCGACAGCAACTTCGGCAAGGCCGTCACGGGAATGCGCCGAAGCGCCTTCTTCAACAGCGGGCAGGCATGTTCGGGAACCGAGCGAATCCTGGTGCAGGAAGCGGTCTATGAGCGATTCCTGGACGAGTTCAGCGCCGAAGTCGAGAAGATAGTGGTCGGCGAGGGTTTCGACGAAACCTCAGAGGTGGGACCGATGATCAGCCGGCGCCAGCAGGAACGAATCGGCCGCGACATCCAACGAGCCGTCGACGACGGGGCGACAATCGTCGCCCAGGCGGCCCTTCCCACAGACGAGCGGTTCGCCGGGGGGAACTGGATAGCGCCGACAGTCTTGACGGGGATGTCACCGGAGGCCGACATCATGCAAGAGGAGGTTTTCGGGCCGGTGGTCTGTGTCGTCCCCTTCGTGGACGAGGACGAGGCCATCGAGATCGCCAACGGCGTGGACTACGGACTGACCAGCGGGGTGTGGACGCAGGATCTGGGTCGCGCCCATCGCGTGGCCGCCCGTCTCGAAGCAGGCCTGGTAGCTGTGAACACGGTCAACGGCGGCCAGCTCGGCCTGCCATTCGGTGGCTACAAGCAAAGCGGTGTCGGTCGGAAGAAGGACTTCACTGAAGCAATGCGGAGCTTCAGCCGCGTGAAAGCACTACATATCAGACTGGATTAGCCGTCCTGCGATCCCGGGCCGTCCCGGTCTCATTCAGGGCCTGCATAGGCCCCTGCCGTCTCAGGAAACATCATCTTGATGATCTTGAAGGCTGAGACATCGACGGTGGCGTCCATGTGCAGGAAAACCGCCGCATCACGGAAGTATTTCTCGATTCCGAGTTCGATCATCGCGCCGTGACCTCCGTGGATCTCGAGCGCCTGTTTGCAGACTTCGAACACCTCTTCCGAGGCAAACACCTTCACTTCATTGCAGAGTCGGTCGGCGTCCGCGGTACCCAGGTCGACCGCCCGCGCCGCATGCCGGAGCAAGGCTTTGACGGCGTCGAGCTTGATCGCCATCTGGGCGAGCCGGACGGCAACTGCCTGATGCTTGATGAGGATCTTCCCTCCCTGGACGTGCTGCTGGACGAAGGCAGCGGTGTCCTCGAAGGCGGCAACGCCTGTGCCGAGGTTCTTGGCAGCTTGCAGGATCTTGCCCGGTCGGAAATACACGCCGGCCTTGCCGAGAGCGTCGTCGCGGACCAGCAGGTGATCCTCCGGCACCCGGCAATCCTCGAAAACGATCTCGCCGTTGTTCATGTAACGGCCGCCGATCGTCTCGTTGCAGCGGGTCACGGTCAACCCCGGGGTGTCGCGCGGCACTAGAAAGCTGCTGGTCCCTTGCTGCATGCCGACGGCCGGATTCGTGTTTGCGTACACGACGTACAGCGATGCGTCGTACCCATTGCTGATGTAGTGCTTGCGGCCGTTGATGGTCCAGAACCCGTCTTCGAGCGTCGCCCGCGTGTCCATGTTGGCTTCCGGCACGTTGTACGGCAGCCAGCGGTCGGATGCGCCCTTGGGTTCCGTCAGGCAGTGAGCCATGAGAAAAGCGGGATCGTCCATGTAGCGCGGGAACCACTCGTCCTGGAGGTGTTCGGGAGCCACGTTCCGCAACAGAACCGAAACCTTCCAGTTCTGAGCCAGCTTGTCGGCGAGCCCGGCATCTCCTCGCCCGATTTCCGTGGCGATGAGCGCGAATGTCTGCGCTTCGGTCCCGGGTTCGAGATCCACACCCCCGTACTTCGACGGAACGCCGAGGGAGCGGAGCCCGGCCGCGTCGGCCTCTTCGAGGATCTCCTTCGGGAGTCGCGCCTCCGGCTCGAAGAGCCATTCGCGCTCCCGGTTGGCACGGATGAACGGAATCACTATCCGGTCGACGTACTCGCGACTCGTCTGCTGCATGAGTCGCTGTTCCATGGAGAGATCCAACGTTTCCAACGCCATGCTCATGTTCAACACCTCCAGAGTGGTGGTCGTCCGCTGTCCGATGTGCCCCAGTTGATCCGGCGGTCGCAGTCATCCAACGCTGCCCGGGTGTGATCCGCGCCCTTCCCGGGGTTTGGGGCCGAGCTCGCCGGATCTTCAACAATCGTTTGGCACAAAGGTAGCCGGGAAGGGGGGAGGTGTGGAGTCGAGAGGCAGTCAAATCTTGTCTGTTTCAGGGGGCGCAACGGCTACAATGGTTTGCATGGGTGGTGTTCGCACTGTGACGTTGCGCGATGTGGCGGATAAGGCCGGGGTTCATCCTTCCACCGCTTCGCGTGCTCTCAATGCGCAGTCCCGGACACTGGTCAATGATCGGACGGTCGTCCGGGTGCTGGAAGCAGCACGTGTGCTGGGATATCGGCCCAACACCCTCGCACGAGGCCTCAAGACCAACCAGACCTTCACAGTCGGTATGCTCCTGCCCGATCTGACCAACCCCTTGTTCCCTCCGATAGTCAGGGGCGTGGAGGACACGCTCGGCGCAGCCGACTACACCGTCGTTCTGGGAAACACCGACAACGACATAGACAAGGAAGCCACGATCCTCAGTGCGATGCTCAACAGGCGGGTAGACGCGCTGATCGTGGCGAGTGCCCGCCGGTCGGCCTCGCACCTTGCCGAGTTGGGAGAGAGCGGTTTGCCGGTGGTGCTCGTCAACCGCTCGAGCGACAACGCCCGGTTGCCGTCCGTGTCGGGTGATGATCACGCCGGGATCGGATTGGCGGTCCGGCATCTGGCTTCGCGCGGCCATCGGAAGATCGCCCACGTGGGCGGCCCTCAGGACCTCTCAACCGGGCTGGCGCGCTACCAGAGTTTCATCAGCTGGATGCAGAGCGAAGGTCTGGAAGCGGATCCCCGTTTGATTGTGTTCTCCGAATGGTTTCACGAAGCCCCCGGGGCGGTCGCTACCACCGAACTGATCGAACGAGGGGTTGATTTCACGGCGATTGTGGCCGCCAACGACCTGATAGCGATTGGTTGCTACAACGTTCTGAGAGAGCGGGGCATGCGGGTACCCGACGATGTCTCTGTGATCGGATACAACGACATGCCCTTCTCAGACAAGCTGAACCCGCCGCTCACCACCATCCATATTCCGCATTACATGATCGGCGTGCGGGCTGCCGAACTGGCACTGGAGCTGATGGCCCATCGCGATGTCGGAGGCCAGTCCGTGCGGCTCACGCCCGCTCTCGTTGAGCGGGCCTCGACGTCCAGGATTTCGACGTAGCCCGATTCCCCAAGACCCTGTTGTAGGCTCCGGCCGACCGTAGAGAGGGATCGTGTCATGGGCGATGAGAACCCGATTGTCCGCGCCGCGGCTGTTCAAGCCGCCCCGGTATTCCTGGACCGGGCGGCAACGACCGAGAAGGCGTGCGCCCTCATCCGGGAAGCGGGTTCGAACGGTGCGCGCATCATTGCGTTTCCCGAGGGGTTCATCCCGGCACACCCGCTCTGGTTTCACTTTCATTCAGGCACGGATGCCCATGCCACGAGGCTCAGTGTCGAACTGTTCAACAACTCGGTCGAGATCCCGGGCCGCGAGACCGACGCTCTTTGCGCGGCCGCCGCCGAGGCCGGCGCCTACGTCGTGATGGGCATGTGCGAGAAGACCCCGGGGACCTTCGGGACCATGTACAACACTCAGCTCTTCATCGGACCGGATGGTTCGGTTCTCGGGAAGCACCAGAAACTGGTTCCTACCGTCGGCGAGCGTCTCGTACACAGACCGGGCGGGCCGAACACGTTCGGCTCATTCATGACGGACTTCGGACCGATCAGCGGGTTGATGTGCGGTGAGAACTCGAATCCGCTGGCCATCTTTGCGCTGACCGCCGAGAACACCCGGGTACATGTCATGGCGTGGCCCAATCACTTCCCCAAGATCAGCATTCCGATGGCCGACATCGCCCTGACCATGGCCAGATCGTTCGCCCAGATGTCCAAGGCATTCGTGTTGAGTGCTGCCGGGGTCGTCGACGATCGGATGCGGTCGATGCTGTCGGATCGCACCGAGGACCTCGACTTCCTTCGCCGGCCGGAGGTTGCCGGCGGGTCGGTCATCGTTGCGCCCGACATGCGGATCCTGGCCGGACCACTCGAGGGTGATGTGGAGGGGATCATCTACGCAGACCTGGACTTCGAGATCAGCGTCAAGATGAAACTGCGGCATGATCTGGCGGGTCACTACAACCGGCCGGACGTCTTTCGCCTGCTGGTCAACCGCAATCCGGCCGAGCTGATGGAGGTGTTCGACGACGGATTCGACCCCCTGAAGATCGATGCCGGAGCCGAGGTCGAAACCGGTGGGAGACCTCAGCTGCCCTCACCGGAGTGAGACGACCCTGCGACGTGCGGGGATGCCGCCCGGTTGTGCAGACACCGGTAATCGGGTGCCGGCCGGCGTCGAGACCGGAGAAGCGATCTTGTACAATCCAGCAGGCGTGAGCGAGCAAACCGGCAACCATCCGTCTGGAATTCACAGTCTGACCGGCAAGGTCGTGCTGGTCACAGGCAGCAGTCGCGGTATCGGCGCCGCCATTGCCCGTGCGGCCGCCGATGCCGGCGCAGACGTTGCGATCGGCTATCGAGAGCGGTCCGAGGCGGCCGCCGAGGTGGTGGAACGTATCCGGGACTCAGGGCGCCAAGCGGTCGCCTTCCAGGCCGATGTCTCAGACCCATCCGAGTCGAAACGGATGATCGCCGAAGTCGAGGACTCGTTCGGGAGGATCGACGGACTCGTCAACAACGCCGGCGTCATGCCTTCGAGCCCTCTCCTCGAAATGGACGACGGGGAGTGGGACTCCGTGCTGCGGACCAACCTGTTCGGCCCTTTCTACTGTTCCCGTGCCGCACTGCCGGGCATGGTGCGACGCGGGAGCGGTTCGATCGTCATGATCTCCTCGCGGCTCGGTCAGATCGGCTGGCCGGAACTCGCCCATTACTCGGCAGCCAAGGCCGGCCTCCTGGGTCTGACCAAATCGATGGCCAGGGAGTTCGGCCCCCAGGGCATCAGGGTCAATGCCGTCGCCCCCGGGTTCACCGTCACCGACATGACCCGCGCTCTGGTCGATACCGAGTCCGGGCGTCGCCGCCTCGCCGAGCTTCCCTCGCGACGGTTTCCGGAGCCCGAAGATGTGGCAGCCGCTGTGATGTTTCTGCTCTCCGACGCCGCCGCAACCTTTCACGGGCAGGCTCTGAACCCCAACGGCGGCGGGTTCATGCAGTGATCCGGACGGCGACTTGAAGCTCGTAACTGCTGAGGAAGCCGCCCGGCTCATTCCCGACGGTGCAACGGTGATCGTCGGCGGTTCGGGAGCGGGACACGCAGTTCCACAACGGTTCATCGATGCTCTGGAGACCGTCTACCTCGCCGAGGGCCGGCCGAGGGACCTCACCACCGTCAGGGTGGTCGGGATCGGTGATTTCGCCGAGCGCGGATTCTCGCAGCTCGCCATACCGGGCCTCATGCGCCGCACCATCGGATCGAATATCGGCAACGAACCCCGGCTCGCCGCGCTGGTGGCCGCAGGGGCAATAGAGGCGTACTCGTTCCCGCAAGGCGTCCTATCGCAGCTTTGCCGTGACATTGCCGCCGGGCGACCCGGCCTCGTCACCAAGATCGGGTTAAACACCTACGTCGACCCGCGCCAGACCGGGGGCAAACAGGGTTCGGCTCGAGAAGATCTTGTCGAAGTCGTCGAGCTCGCAGGAGAGGAGTGGCTCCTCTTCCGCTCGTTTCCGATTGATGTCGCCGTCATAAGGGGATCCACTATCGACGAGGATGGGAATCTCACCCTCGACAAGGAAGCGATCAACGGAGAGATGCTTCCCATGGCGATGGCAGCCCACAACTCGCGCGGCATCGTCATCGCCCAAGCGCAGGAGATGGTGCCGCGAGGGGCCCTTGTCCCTCGGCGCGTGCAGGTTCCCGGCGCGCTGATCGACTACGCCTTCCTCGATCCGGATCAACAGCAGACCTATCTCACCGGTTACTCCCCGTTCTTTGCAGGGGCCGCCCGCCGGGATCAGGTTTCCGGCCGACCGCCGCTACCCCTCGACGTGCGCAAGGTCATCGCCCGGCGATCGCTGCTCGAGTTCGGCAGGGGTCAGGTGGCGAACCTCGGGTTCGGAATCAGCCAGAACATCGGCGCAATCGCGCAAGAAGAGGAGGTCGCCCACTTGCTGGTGTTGACCGTCGAACAGGGGGTCTTCGGTGGTGTACCGGCAGCCGGGAACGACGGTGGGGCCGGACTCAACTATCAAGCATTGATCGACCAGCCGTATATGTTCGACTTCTACGACGGTGGTGGAATCGACATCGCCAGCCTTTCGTTCGCGGAGGTCGACGCCGCCGGGAACGTCAACGTGCACGCCTTCGGCGATCGGCTGCGCGGACCCGGCGGTTTTCCCAACATCAGCCAAGGCGCCCGCAAGGTGTGCTTCGTTGGGACACTCACGACCGGTGGGCTGGAGGCGGTGGTGGAGGACGGGAGGATCGAGATTGCGGCCGAAGGCAACACCAGGCGGTTCGTCGATCGGGTTCGAGAGATCACCTTCAGCGGTCCGGCCTCTGCCGAACGCGGTCAAGAGGTCCGTTACATCACAGAACGGGCGGTCTTCGCTCTATTGGACGGCACGGTCACACTGATAGAGATAGCAGAGGGCCTCGATCCGGAGTCGGATGTAATTGCCCACATGGGTTTCCGCCCGGCAGTCTCGCCGGACCTGAGGCACATCGATCCGGCGGTATTCAGCGCCGGTACGATGGGTCTGCTTCAGCGCCTCACCGGGGAAGACCAGTGACCGAAGATCTGATCGTCGTCGAACCGGGGGTGATTGTCACCATCCGGTTGAACAACCCGCCGCTCAACCTCATTTCAAAGGAGGTGACTGCGGCACTCGGTGACGCTCTGCGCCGCATCGCGGGACTCGACGAAGTCCGGGCCGTTGTGTTGGCCGGCTCCGGCGATCGAGCCTTTTCGGCCGGTTCCGACGTGAAGGAGTTCACATCGCTCCGGGGTCGTGTCGGCGAAGGGAAGTTGATTGAGGAGAATGCCGTGTACAACCAGCTCGCAGATCTGCCGGTGCCGACGGTCGCAGCCATCGAAGGCAATGCGCTCGGTGGCGGACTCGAGCTGGCCCTGTGTTGTGATCTGCGGGTGGCCTCCAGAACGGCGCTTCTCGGCATGCCCGAGGTCCGGCTCGGGGTGATGCCGGGCTCGGGAGGGACCCAGCGGTTGCCGCGACTCATCGGATCGGCGCGCGCCAAGGAGCTGATCTTGCTCGGGGAGATCATCGATGCCGACACCGCGCTCGGATTCGGGTTGGTCAATCGGGTGGTGCCGGGAGGTCAAGCCGAAGCCGGCGCGAGAGAACTCGCCGAGACGCTGGCTTCCCGCGGTCCGGTGGCGGTCCGCGAAGCCAAGGCAGCCATCGACATCGCGCTCGATCTATCACTCAAAGAAGGTCAGGTGATGGAACTCGCAGCCAGCGAGAGGGTCTTCTCCTCCGAGGATATGCTGGAAGGTGCGGCGGCGTTCATCGAGAAGCGGCCGGCCGAGTTCAGGAACCGATGAGGAGTGATCGCGTGACACGGTCGGTTGCTTTGATCGGACATCCCCTCAAACGGCGCCATTCCGAGGTCATGCACAACGCGGCGTTCCGGCACTATTCAATCGATGCGAGCTATGAGCTGCGCGAAATAGAGCCCGATGAAGTCCCGGGCTTCGTCGAAGAGGCACGCGGCGAGGCCTGGTTGGGATTCCAGGTCACCGCCCCCTACAAACGTTTGATAATGGAGCACCTCGACACGGTCGAGGAAGGCGCCCGGCAGATCGGCGCCGTGAATAGCGTCCTCCGTCGAGACGACGGCACCCTGGTCGGGTTCAACACCGACGCACCCGGTTTTCGGCAAGCGGCCGAGTCGGCCTTCGACATCCGGTTCTCCGGTCTCCGGGCGGCAGTGGCCGGTGCCGGCGGCGCGGCCAGGGCAGTGGTCCATGCGCTGGTGGAGGGGGGCATCGACTCGGTTGTCATATGCGATCTCATCTCATCGCGAGCCGACGATCTCGCGGCGGCCTACGGGGACGCGGTCCGAGCCGTTGGTCTCGGCGGCGAGTTCGAGGATGCACTCGGTGGCGTGGATCTGGCAGTGCACGCGACAACGGTAGGCATGATCGAACCGGGGGTTGCTTTCGACGTGGCCGCCCTGGGGGATGAAGCAGCGGTGTTCGATCTCGTCTACAACCCTCCGGAATCTGAGTTGCTTCGCCGGGCCCGGGCCCGCGGGCTGCCGGCGGCCAACGGGTTGGGAATGCTCGTTGCTCAGGCCGAGATAGCGTTCGAGCGCTGGACCGGGGTGTCGGGCGCCGGTCCGATCCTGCACGCGGCGCTGACCGCCGGACCGCTCTCGCCGCCGGCCTAGCTGAGGAAGAAGGGGAACGCCTCCATGCTGGATTTGAGCCGGCGCACCTAGCTAAGGTCAGCGTGTCCCGCCCTGCTGGGCATTCATCAATCAAGATGGTTGGAGATGAGATGGCGAGGTTCGCGAGGCTCACGGTGCTCAACACCATGATCGAGGTTGGGCTGGTACCCGTATTCCACCACGGTGACATCGACACTGCACGTTCGATCGTCGACGCATTGAGCCGCGGTGGAGCCCGGACTATCGAGTTCACGAATCGGGGCGATCACGCCTTCGAGGTGTTCTCCGAGCTGGAGCGGCACTGCGCCGAGCAGCATCCCCAGGTCATGCTCGGCGTTGGATCGGTCGTAGATGACGTCACCGCCGGCATGTACATGAACCTCGGAGCCAACTTCGTGGTCGGCCCCATCCTCGACCGGCGGGTGGCGGAGGTATGCAACCGGCGGAAGGTCGCCTACTCACCCGGGTGCGCTTCGCCCACCGAAATCACTCTCGCGCACGAACTCGGCTGCGAAATCGTGAAGGTGTTCCCAGGGGGGTTGGTCGGGGGACCCGCCTTTGTCAAAGCCTTCCTCGCTCCCTGTCCATGGGCTCTCCTGATGCCCACCGGCGGTGTAGACGTCACCGAGGAGTCGCTGGCCGCCTGGTTCGATGCGGGGGTGCCGTGTGTCGGCATAGGCTCCAAGCTGGTCGGCAAGGATCTCGTTGAGGCAGGCGATTGGAGCACCCTCGAACAGCGTACGGCCGATGTCATCGCAACGATATCGAGTCTCAGGTAGATCGGATCGGGCAATCAGTGGGCCAATGGAGTAGGAGAGAACCGATGCCGGTACTGGATTTGAAAGGTCGAGACGAATGTCGCTGGGATGCCGCGGCACTCGGTGAGGTGATGCTGCGATTCGACCCCGGCCCGGGAAGGGTACGCACCGCCCGTTCGTTCAACGTTTGGGAAGGGGGAGGGGAGTACAACGTGGCGCGCGCCTTGCGAAAGTGCTTCGGCCTCCGCACCGCTCTGGTCAGCGCGCTCGTGGACAATGAGATCGGGCACCTGGTGGAGGATCTCATCCTCACGGGTGGAGTGGATGTCTCGCACCTGAAGTGGGTGCCCTACGACGGGCTCGGCCGTGCATCACGAGTTGGTCTCAACTTCACCGAAAGGGGTTTCGGGATCAGGCCAGCCCTGGGAACCTCCGATCGCGGGCACACCGCCGCCTCACAACTGCAGCCGGGCGACATCGACTGGAACCGGCTGTTCGGTGAGGAAGGGGTGCGGTGGTTTCACACCGGGGGGATATTTGCGGCGCTGTCTGCCTCTACTCCCCAGGTTGTCATCGAGGCGATCACCGCCGCCAAGCAACACGGGACGGTGGTCTCGTACGATCTCAACTACCGGCCTTCATTGTGGGAGTCGCACGGCGGAAGCGCCAGGGCTATCGAGGTCAATCGAACCATCGCTCCGATGGTCGACGTAATGATCGGCAACGAGGAGGACTTCACCGCCTCACTGGGATTCGCGGTGGATGGCGTCGACGGAGCACTGTCCAAGCTCGACCCCACTGCCTTCGGTCGCATGATCGCGTCGGTGGTCAACGAGTACCCCAATTTCAAGGTGGTCGCCACCACGCTGCGAAATGCCGGGACCGCCACCCTGAACGACTGGTCTGCGGTTCTGTACGCCGGGGGAGAGCTTCACGTCGCGCGGAAACGCGAGAACCTGGAGATTTACGATCGAGTCGGCGGAGGAGACGGGTTCGCGTCCGGCATGGCGTACGCGTTCCTGGCCGGCAAGTCTCCTGCGGAAGCGGTCGACTACGGAGCCACCCACGGGGCTCTCGCAATGACGACCCCCGGAGACACCTCGATGGTCACCCTGGCCGAGGTCGAACGAGCCATCGGCGCATCCGGGGCGCGGGTGATCCGTTGACCGGTTGAGCACGCCGGCACTTCTCGCGGCGCCGACGGACGCGCCGGAAGCATCAATCCCAGTCGAGAAACGCCGGTAGCCGGCTCCGCTTGCGAAGTGTTCCGACAATGCCGAGCGGGAAGAACAACAGGACGGCCACCAGCAGGCCACCTTGAATCACGATGTTTATCTCACTGGCTCCGAAGACGATGAGTGAAAACTCATTGATGGCGTAGATGAGGACGGCACCGACCACGGGCCCGGCGATCGTGCCCTTTCCTCCGATGATGGCCATCAAGACCATCTGCGCGGAGATCGCCACCGTGAAGAACACGGTCGGCCGCACGAATGCGATCGAGTATCCATAGATCGCCCCGACGACCCCTACCCAAAAGGCGCTGATGGCGAACGCGGAGATCTTGTAGCTGCGGGTGGGAACCCCGGCGACCTCGGCTTTGACCTCGTCCTCCGCGATCGCCCGCAGACCCATGCCGAACTTGGAGTGCGCCACCCGATAGGACAACCACACAGATCCCATCGCGGCCAGGAGCATCGCGTAGTAGAACGGGGTGCGCAGCCAGTCCTGGGAGAAGGGCGGAGAGGGGAGCGGGAGGCCGGCCGTTCCGCCCAGGTAGTCGATGTTGTCGAACATGAGAAGGAACATGAACAACAACGCGATCGTTGAGATGATGAAGGCCGGTCCCCGGGTGCGCAAGGTGATGAACCCGGCGAGGAAGCCGAGCGCCACTGCAGTCAAGCCTCCGAGCACCGCCGTCAGGAACGGGCTGATGTCGTGGTAGTAGAGCAAAACGCCGGCAACGTAGCCGCCCACGCCCATGAACACGCTGTGACCCAGAGAAATGTATCCGGCGAACCCGCCGAGTATGTTCCAGCTCGATGCCATGGTCACCCACATGAAGACCAAGGCACCGAGTGTCATGACATAGCTGTAGGAGCCGATCAAGGGGCGGAACAACGGCAAAGCCAACAGGGCTATGAGAAGCCCCGCCAGCACGTACCAGCGATAGCGAGCCGGACCGGGAGGTGGCTGAACTCCCCCGGGTTCCGGAGTTGAGTCGTCGGGACTTGCAGCGGCCCTGTCTTCAATCACACTGCCAGCTCCTTGCCGAACAAACCTCGCGGCCTGATGAGCAGGATCAGGAACAGCGCCAGATAGAAGGTCATCGGACCCCAGGTGGCACCGATCTGATCGACCACGAATGAACTGGCGACGCCGAGCGCCAACGCTCCGATCACGGCGCCCTTGATGCTCCCCATGCCACCCAGCACGACCAGTGCCAACAGGACCGCCACCCATTGCCAGTGGCGGAACGGGAAGAACGGGAAGAGGTAGCTCATCAGGGCTCCCGAGCCTCCGCCGAGAGCGGCCGACAAGCCAAATGAGATCGCCGAGACCCGGCGCACGTTCACACCCACGATCTGTGCGGCGGCCCGGTTCTGCATCGTGGCGCGTATGCCGTAGCCCGTCTGGCTGTAGCGCAGGAACGCCCAGAGGCCGACCAGCAAGAAGATGCTCATCATCAATGCATAGAGCTGGCCCTTCGGGATGAAGAGGATGTCGCCCTCCGGCAAGAACGACCCGTCGACTATCAACGAATCGGTGGCGTACGCCGGCGTGGCTTTGCGATAGATGCCGGTAAAGGCAAATCCGAGAAGGCCTTCGATGGTGAGTGCAATGCCAAAGGTGAGCAGCACCGTCATTTCGGTGTATTTGGCCGTTCCTTCGATTCTCCTGAACAGGATCTGATAGACCGCCAGGCCGAATAGGAACATCGCAGGTATGACAAACAGAATAGAAACGAGTGGATCGATGCCGAGTTGCTCCCAGGCGAAGAATGATATGTAGGCGGCGCCGATGATGAACACGGCGTGGGCCAGGTTGACGATTCGCATGACGCCGAAGGCGAGAGTCAGACCGGCCGCCATGAGCGCGTATACACCGCCCAGCAGCAGTCCGAGGATCGCAACTTGAAGAATGTGCGTCATTTGGCTTCTCCCGCACCTGCGGCTTTGCCGAGGTATAGCTCCCGGATCCGGGGGTCCTCGAGAATCCCTTCCGCCGGGCCTTCGAAGCGGACGATGCCCAGGTCTAGTACCACGCCCCAATCGGCGAGTTCCAGCCCCCGCTGGGCGTTCTGTTCGACGATCACCACCGTGATCCCCAGACTCTCCAACTCTCTGATTTGAGCAAAGATCTGCTCAACCACCTGCGGTGCCAGCCCGAGGGTAGGTTCGTCGAGCATCAGAAGGATGGGCTCGATCATGAGGGCCCGTCCCATTGCCAGCATCTGCTGCTGCCCGCCCGAGAGCTTGCCGGCATCCTGGCCGGATCGTTCCTCGAGAATCGGGAACATCTTGAAGACCCGCTCCATTCGCTGTCGAACGAGAGTCCGATCCCTGACCAGATAGGCGCCCATCACCAGGTTCTCCCGCACAGTCATCTCGGGAAACAGCGCCTGATCCTGGGGTACGAAGCAGACTCCGGTCGCCAGGACTTGATCAGGCCTCCGCCCTGCCAGCGACTCACCCCGAAAAACGACGTCGCCCGAGCGCGGGGGCAACAGGCCGGCAATCACCTTGAGCAGGGTTGATTTGCCCGCACCGTTCGGCCCGATGATGCAATACGATTTCGCTTCTTCGACTTTGAGCGACAGACCCTGAAGGATGTTGGGTCCGGCCCCGTAGCCGGCATCGACGTTGGTGATCTCGAGGATGGGTGGCATCTCAGGCCATTCCCAGATAGGCGTCGAGAACCCGGCCGTCATTCTGTACTTCTTCGGGTGTCCCATGGATCAGGACCTCTCCATGGGCCATGACGATCACCGAGTCGCTCAGATCCATGACCAGATCCATGTTGTGCTCAACTATGAAGAAAGTCAGGCCCTGCCCGTTCAGTTGCCGGATCCGGTCGACCATTCTCTCCAGCAGCGCCGGGTTGACTCCTCCGGCCGGCTCGTCCAGCATCACGAGGCGCGGGTTGGACATGAGAACTGCAGAGAACTCGAGCAGCTTGCGCTGCCCGTACGACAACAACTCCGCTCGCGAATATGCGTACTGTTCAATCCCGACGAACTCGAGCAGGCCGAGTGCTCGTTCGATCTCGGAGTCCAGCATCCGCGAGCCGAGGATTCCCCGCAGATTGTCGGTTGTCGACCCGACGACCATGTTCTCGAGCACCGTCATGTCATCCAGGGCCCTGGTGACCTGGAACGTTCGGCCTATGCCCAACCGGGTGAGCTTGTGAGGCATCTTGTGGGTGATGTTGGTGCCTTCGAACTTCACCGATCCGGAATCGGCCCTTATGACGTTGTTGATGAGGTTGAACGTCGTGGTCTTGCCGGCACCGTTCGGTCCGATGAGGGAGGTGATAGTGCCTTCCTCGATGTCGAAGCTGCAGTCGTTGACCGCTCGAATGCCTCCGAAGCTCTTGTCCAGACCTCGCGCTTGAAGCATCACACCCACGAAGGTCCTCCGACATCCGCCTTGCGCTTGCACGCGCTCACGCGTGAACCTCCAGAATCCTCGAGAAAGGGGTCCCCATGGCTTCTTCGATCAGTGGGGGATGGGGCACCGGTCCGGCCGGTGCCCCATCCTTTGTCATTTGTCAATCGTCGGCTTAGAAGTTGGGCTTCGGGTAGTTGAGATCCACCGTGCCCTCGAACTCACCCACCGGGAAGACGAACTTGAGCTCGCCATCCTGCCACTGCACCATGAGCAGTGAGCGGTCGAGCGGCAGGCCCCGGTCGTCCCACACGAAGTCGCCGAGAACGGTCTTGACCGGATCGCTCGCCGTTCGGGCGTGCATCCATTCCGCCATGGCGACGTTGTCGGTCGACCCGACTCCGATGATGGCCTGTTCGATGCCCTGGCAGAGCGCGAACGGAATGGCCTCATCCTCGTCCGGAGCTCGCCCGAACGATGCGGTGAACCCGTCGATGAAGTCCTGGTTGGTGAAGGTCTCTCCGCCGATGATCCCTTCCCAGTTGGCGAGCGGGTGCCAGGAGGCGTGAATGGTCACGCCCTCGGCCGCATCGCCGAGAGTCTCGATGAACTCGGACTGCGCGCCCTGGGACATCCAGACCAGTTGCGGGTTGTACTGCACCGTCTTGAGAGCATCGACGAGCGAAATGGCTTCGTCCGGCGACGCAGTAGCGGCGAACACCATGTCCGCTCCGCTGTTCTTCATCGAGTTGGCCAGAGTCAGCCAATCGGTGAACGGAACAGGCCACTGCTCAACGAACACGGCCTCGATGCCGGCCGGCTCCAGGTAGCCGTCGACCTGCACGACCATATCCGAATCGGGGATGGCGACCTCACCACCGACCAGGCCCTTGACGATCGCGTCTGCGAAGAAGTCATCGGCGTGAACGATGGCAACCGTGGTGGGCTTCGGATCGATGATGCCCTGGTCGGTGTAGTACTCGATCATCTGTATCGGCGAGAAGCCGATCAACTCGGCGGCGTTCTGCTGGAAGTAGAAGATGTTGTCGAACCCTCGCTCCCAGATCCGAAGGGCGCCGCCCGACGGGATCGGGTAGACCATGTTGGCCTGATTGGCGACGGTTGAAGCGGGGAAGGTGAGCAAGCTGGAGAAAGTTCCAAGCAACGCATCGGCGTTGACGACGTCGATGTGGCGCTGCACCTGCGAGACGGCAACTTCTGGGTCGGATCGGTTGTCCTCGACGAGCAACTCGACCTCTCGTCCGAGGAGACCGCCGCGGGCGTTGATTTCCTCAACGCAGTACTTGTAGCCGTCGGCATGCTTGCTGCCCGGGATGGCGAAGTCGCCGGTGAGCGGCAGTGAAGCAGCGAAGACGATCGGGTCTTCGGAAGCGGCGGCCGTCGTCTCTGTGGCGGTGGGTGCCGTGGTCGTCGTGTCGTCGCTACCTCCGCAGGCAGTGACCACCAGTGCCATCACCAACAAGACGGTCAGGAATCTCATGCGTCGAACCATACGCTACCTCCAGATAAGCCGGGCATGACTGTCGGCCAGCGTACGGACCGACCACGGCAAATGCAAACGATTGACCCGCCCAGGATGCCCCCCTACGATCGCCGTGGACAAACGATTGCAAAGAAACGAACATGGGATCCGGATTCTCGACCGCCGGTCGACGGTGGCGGGCAGAATTCACTCTCCCAGCGGTTGCATCCGGCCGGGTTGAGAAGGCTCCTCAAGAAAGCGAAGTGAAATGGCGGCCTCGCGGAGACGGTTCACTCAGGTGAAACAGATCGGTACTCCTGAGGCAATGAGTGAGTATCTCGCCGCGCAGGCAATCGATCTTCCGCTCGATACCGCGCTGGAGCCGGCCCCGGAAGGCCCTCTGGCAGAACCCATCGCCATCGGGCCGCGGCTGCGGGCCGACAACCGGTTCGCCATCCTCCCGATGGAGGGTTGGGACGGCACGAGCGACGGGATGCCGACCCCCGATCTCGAGCGCCGCTGGCTGCGCTTCGGCGCCTCCGGGGCGGGCCTGGTGTGGGGTGAAGCTACTTCGGTCGCCCCCGAGGGCCGGGCGAACCCGAACCAGCTGATGATCAACGAGAGAACGGCCGAATCCCTGGGCGAATTGCGCAGCCGGATGGCCGCCGCACGGGCCCGGGACTTCGACGGAGCGGACCTCGTCACCGGCCTGCAGCTGACCCATAGCGGTCGATGGTCTCGCCCGTTGGGCGAGCCGCTTCCGCGTATCGCCTACCGGCAGACCCAACTGGACGGACGGGTGCCCGTTACCGATGCCTCCGTCCTCAGCGATGACGAGTTGGATGAGTTGGTCGGCGCCTACGTTCGGGCCGGGATACTCGCCGCGGATGCCGGCTTCGACTTCGTGGACATCAAGCATTGCCACGGGTACCTGCTCCACGAGCTGCTCAGCGCCAGAACCAGGCCCGGTCGATACGGAGGATCGTTCGAAGGGCGCACCAGGGTCTTGCGTTCCGTCGTGGAACAGCTGAAGTCCCAACGTCCGAACCTGACGATCGCGGTCAGGCTGAGCGCAGTCGACCCGGGGCCCTACGTCGAGGGTCCCGATGGAATCGGATTCCCGCAGCCGCTCGATGAGCCCGGATTCGTCTTCGGTCCCGGCGACGACGGGAATCCGCTCGGCGAGACCCACGAGTTCCTCGACCTCTGCGCCCGGTTGGGGGTGGCGATGGTGTGCGTCACGATCGGTAGCCCCTATTACAACCCGCACGTCATCAGACCTGCCTACCACCCGGCGCTTGACGGCTACCTCCCACCCCGTGAGCCGCTCGCCGAGGTCGCCTATCACCTCGAGACGACCGCGGCGTTGGCCGGTGCTCACCCTGATCTGGTGATGGTGGGCAGCGGATACAGCTACCTGCAGGAGCTGCTCCCCCATGCGGCGCAATACCGGGTGCGAACCGGAGGAGTCGGGTTGGTGGGGTTGGGAAGGATGGCTCTCAGCTACCCGCGTCTCCCCGCCGACGTGCTTGCCGGGCGCGAACTGGAATCAAAGCTCATTTGCCGGACCTTCAGCGACTGTACAACCGGACCTCGCATCGGGTTGGCGTCGGGGTGTTATCCGCTCGACGATCATTACAAGAAGAGCGAAGCCCGGGTCGTCATCGCAGCCGCCAAGAGATCCAAGCGAGCCGGGACTTCCTGATCGACGTGCTTGCCTGCCAATCGCCCCCAGCCGGAGTGCTAGCTTCCCACCAGGAGCGGGTGGCCGTTGAGATTCGGAGTGCGCATTGATAGAGATTGACACCGCCATAGAACCGGCGTCGGTCGGCCCGGATCTCGAGAGACTGTGGGATCTGGCGGGTCCCAAGGTCAAACGGCTGTCCCGCCGGGATTCACCCGACCAGGCAACGCCGGTGTACACCGTCGAGGGTCGTTACACCGCTCGAGGTTGGACCGAGTGGACCCAGGGGTTTCTATACGGTCAAACGATCCTGCAGTTCGACGCTACCGGCGACGAAGAGGCTCTCGATCTCGGCCGGCATCTCACACGCGATCGAATGACCCCGCATCTGACTCATGCGGGTGTCCACGACCACGGCTTCAACAACGTCAGCACCTACGGGAACCTCAGGAGGCTGATGCTCGAGAGTCGGACTCCCTTCGACGCCTGGGAGCTGGCGTTTTATGAAGGTTCGCTGCGAGTGAGCGGAGCGGTGCAGGCAATGCGCTGGACCAGCACTGCCGACGGCGGCGGCTTCGTTCATTCGTTCAACGGTCCCCACTCCCTGTTCTGCGACACGATCCGCTCGGTTCGTTCACTCGTCCTGGCCCACCGCCTGGGGCACCGTTTGCTGGGGGAGAACGACGAGTCCATCTCGCTTCTCGAGCGCGGGATCCAACATGCGGCCACCACGGCCAGATACAACGTGTTCTACGGTGAAGGGCGCGATGCTTTCGACATACGGGGAAGGGTGGCCCACGAGACGCTGTTCAATGTGAACGACGGGAACTATCGGGCTCCAAGCACCCAACAGGGATATTCGCCGTTCACCACGTGGACTCGGGGCCTCGCCTGGGTCATGTCCGGATACGCCGAGCTGCTCGAGTTTCTCGACACCGTCGCAGACGTGGAGCTGGAACCGATCGGCGGGAGGAAGGCAGTGCGTTCGATGATGTTGGCGGCGGCCACCGCTTCCTGCGACTTCTTTATCGAGAACACCCCGATCGACGGTGTGCCCTACTGGGACACGGGAGCACCCGGCCTTGCGGCGATGGGCGCCTACCTCGACCGCCCGGCCGAACCGCACAACCCGCACGAACCGGTAGACAGTTCGGCGGCGGCCATCGCCGCCCAGGGTCTGCTGAGGCTCGGCAACTACCTCACCGCCACCGGAGATCCTTCGGGAAACCGTTACACGAAGGCAGGTCTGACGGTCATGCGGACCCTGCTGACCGACGGCTACCTGAGTCTCGATCCGCAGCACGAAGGCTTGCTCCTCCACGGCGTCTACCACCGACCGAACGGTTGGGACCACAATCCGGACGACAAACACGTTCCGTCCGGCGAGTCGGTGCTGTGGGGTGACTATCACCTCATGGAGGCAGCCCTGTACGTGCAACGACTGATCGACGGTGGGCCCTACCTCACCTTCTTCGGTCCGATCGACGATCTCTCGTGACTCCCGGTAGCGCCCTCGTGACCGGCGGCTCCCGCGGCATCGGGCTCGGTATCGCCAGGAGGCTCCTCGCCGACGGCTACCGGGTGGTCATCAACGGTCTGCGTTCCCCGGAATCCGTCGCCGGAACGCTCGACGACCTGTCGCGCTTCGGCGACATAACCTACGTGGCTGCCGATGTTGGGCGAGCGGAGGGGCGCAGCCACCTGGTTGCCGAGACGCTGAAGGCCGTCGGGCGTCTCGATGTGCTGGTCAACAATGCGGGGATCACGTCACCGGGACGCAAGGACCTACTCGACGTAACAGAGGACGACCTGGATGCGGTGCTCGCCGTCAACCTCAAGGGGCCCTTCCTGCTAACCCAGTCTCTGGCGAGACACATGATTGGAGAACACGACTCGGACCCATCGTTCCGCGGGCGGATCGTGAACATCACCTCGGTCAGCGCAGCAGTTGTTTCGCCCAATCGAAGCGAGTATTGCATCAGCAAGGCCGGTCTCTCGATGACGACGTTGCTGTGGGCCACCCGGCTGGCCGGGCACGGGATCGACGTCTACGAGGTGCGGCCGGGGGTCATCGAAACGGACATGACTGCTCCGGTTGCAGAGAGGTATGAGGCGCTGATTCGGGACGGGCTCACATTGGAGCGGCGCTTCGGGACGCCCGAGGACGTGGCAGCGGCGGTGGCTGTGCTGGTGAGCGGTGGCCTGCCCTATGCGACGGGTCAGATCTTGACTATCGACGGTGGGATGACCGTCTCGAGGCTCTGAGAGGACACGGATTGAAACCTGGACGGGAGCCACGCGAGCGGTTGGCGCCGCCGCCGTCGGATGATCTCGAACCGGCCCGCCTTTGCACGAGGGGCCGGTCCGACGGTTCTCTCCGGACTCGGGGCATCCGATGAGCGGCATCTACTGGGCGACCGCGGCCGGGATCGGCTTCGGCGTCTTCCAGACCTTGCACCGGCGGGCGGGTCGCGGGGTCGACCGCTTCCTGGCCACCTTCATCCTGCTGGCGGTCAGTGCAGTGGTGCTCTTCGGAGCGACCGTCGCAATGGGCGACCTGCAGGTGCTGGGCGATGCCCCGTTGCGGGCGTTCGTGAACTTTTCGCTCGCAGGCATTATCCATTTTTCACTCGGTTGGACCTTCCTCACCTTCAGTCAAAGGCGGATCGGAGCGGCTCGCACCGGGGCGCTCATCGGTACCAGCCCTCTTTTCGGAACCGTGATTGCAGCAGTAGTGCTGGGTGAGTTCTTGAGCTTCCCGGCAATGATCGGGGTGGCGCTCGTCGTGATCGGCGTCTTCTTGATATCCAATGGATGACTCCGGCGGGGCCCTGACCCGATGGGCGGGTGGCACCCTGTTCGGGCTGCTCACCGCTCTGTGCTGGTCGCTCAGTCCGGTGTTCGTCCGGCGCGGGCTGGAGGATGTTCCGTTCCCGGTGGCGGGTGTGGCGATCGGGATGACCGCCAGCATGCTGGCGTATCTGCCGGTGGTGTGGATACGGCGCGACAAGCTGGGCCTGGCCACGGCCGATCGGGGTGATCTGGGTTTGCAGGTTGTTGCCGGGCTTCTCACCGGGTTCTCGATCGCGGCCAACTGGATCGCGGTGAGCCTGATCACCGTAGCCGCCGTCTTGTCGATAGGACGGTTGGCGGTGATCGTCGTCTTGATCCTGTCCCCGATCGTGGTCGGCCAGCATCTCGAGCGGGTCACTCCGCGCATCTGGCTCGGGGGTATGTTCATAGTGGGAGGGTCGATCCTCCTGGCCTTCTACGGGTGAGTAGGGTCGTCGACATGGCCGCAGGTCGCCAAGCCAGAACCACTCCGATCCGGGTCGACGGGATGACGCCGGCGAGGGTCGACCCGCTGGTTTCGCCGGAGTGGTTGCTCGATCGAGCGGGAGACCCCGACCTGGTCGTAGTGGAGGTGTCTTTCTACCAACCCGATACGGCCGCCTACTTCTCCGGCCACATCGATGGAGCTCACTACGCCTACTGGAAAGACTTGCTCTGGCATGAGCTGGACCGGGAGTTCGCCCGCCCGACGGTGTTGGCGGATCGCCTGGGTGCGCTGGGAGTAGGGGATGAAACGACCCTGGTGCTGGTGGGCGATCCGGTCCAGTTCGCCACTTACGCATATTGGGTCCTCGCCATGTCCGGATTCGAGGAACGGACGGCCGTGCTCGATGGCGGGCGCGAGACCTGGGCGAGGCGGGCCTACCCTCAGACGGATGATCGCCCGGTTGCCGTGCGGAGGACCCCGACCCCCGGTCGAGCCGACGACACCTGTCGAATAGGACGCGAAGGCGTGCTGGCCGGTCTCGAAGATCCGCGCCGGGTGCTCATCGACCTGCGCTCGGCTGAGGAGTACTCCGGGGAGCGAGTGGCGCCTCTCACGGCCCCCTTCGATCACGGCGCGGAGCGACGTGGCCACATTCCCGGAGCTCGCCACCTTCCGCGGGAGAAGCTCCTCACGGAAGAGGGAACCTTCAAATCACCGGATGAGTTGTGGGCCGAGTTCCGGCAGGTCGGGGTCTCAGACGACCACGAGATCGTCACCTCGTGTCGCTTGAGCCACCGGGCCTCTCTCGGATGGTTCGTTCTCACCAGGTTGCTCGGACGAGAGCACGTTCGCGTATACGACGGTTCGTGGACCGAGTGGGGATCGATCGTCGGATATCCCGTCGAGCGTTAGTTGCGAGCGGCTCACTCGAAGGGTCGCCACAGGCGGTAGGGGTTCAGGTATCCCGGTTCGCCGGGTTTCTTGAGATAGCCCTCGATCTCGGCCCGGGAGAAGAGCGTGACCTCTTCAACGGGTGGCGTCGTGCCCGGCGGGAAGGCTTCCAGGATGTCGTCGATCAGCAGGGTCAGATACTCGAGAGCCGCCGCCACCGGCCGCTTGGCCTTGGCGGCAGCGGCCTTGGTGGAGTTGCCGACCACACCCTCCGGGGTGGCCCGAAACTCCAGGGGAGTGTTGTTGCGTACGCTCCACCACAGGTTGGGCCGGTTCAGGCTCTGGGCCGACTTGTTGAAGTGCCCGTCCGGGAGGTAGCCGCGTGGCTCCGTATCCACAGCTCTGCCCATCTCGACCGTCTCGGGCGCCAGCAACAGTGCCAGGGACGTTTCCGACTCGTCGGCGTGAATGAAGTCCTCCTCGAAGGGGCCGCCCCGATCCTCCGTGCGGAAGAACTCGGCCATCGCCGCGCACCAGTCGTAGGCCACCGCGAAGAAGGGGAGTTCCGGGTAGCGAAGGGCAAAGATGTCGATCGCAGAGGCGATGATCCAGTGTTGCGCATGGTTGTTCACGAAGATCATCTTGCGGTAGCCCTGCGACCACAGTCCGAACATCACGTCGACCAGTTGTCGTTCGAGGACCCCCGGGCTGATCGGGATCGTGCCGATCATTCCGATGTGGTGTTTGGGGTGGTTTCCGTAACTCCACGGCGTATGGGCCAGGTTGACCTCGTTCCCCCGTTTGGCCGTGTGGCGTCGTACCGCTTCCACCAGCCGGGTGACTTGCAGGGTGTCCTGAGCAGGAACACTGTGCGGGCCGTGCAGTTCGCTGGACCCGAGGGGTATCAGCACCACATCGTTCCTGGCGAGTTTCTCCTGCTGCTCGGTGACGTGGGTCATCTGGATGTAGCAGCCCGGGGTCTCGATCTCCCCGGGGGAGGGGACCTCGTAATCCTCAGTGAGGATTCGGTCGATCTCGGTGTCGGACGCCTCCCAGATCCGCCGCTTCAGGTCACCGACCGCGTTGAACTCGAACTCGGGGTGTGTTGTCGCCATGGGCGCCGCCTTCCTGTTAGTCGTCAATCCTTGGACCCTGGATCAGGTTCCTGTCGTCAACATTCGTCCGCTCGGGAACGCACTCTCGAGGTTCATAGGGTTCTGAAGAACTCGACCGCCTGCCGGGCGGCAGTTCGGTTGTCCGGATGGGGCAGGATCTCAGCCGACAGATAGCCGTCGTAGTGGAGGTCCCTCAACACCCCGGCCAGTTCGTGGAAGTCGATGTGCCCTCGGCCGGCAGCCAGGCGGTTGCTGTCTGTGAACTGGGCGTGGAGGATCCTTCCCCCCGCCGACCGCAACGACTCCGCCAGTGACGCCTCTTCGATGTTCATGTGAAAGGTGTCCGGCAGGACTCCCACGTTGTCGAGGCCCACTTCAGCGATGAACTGCAGCGTCTCGTCGATCGTGTTGAGGAAATTGGTCTCGTATCGATTGATCGGTTCCACCACCAGAGAGACCTTCCGGCCGGCTGCGTATTCGGCCATCTCTCTCACAGCCGCGACGGCCCGCCGGTATTGATCGAGCCGCTCGCTCTCGACGCCGCCGAGTTCGCCACGCACACCGCCGATCACCACCAGTGCTTCCCAGGGAGCTGCCAGGTCGATGATGCGGTTCATCCGCTCGCGCAGATGTGTCCGGACCTCGGCGTCGTCGGAGGTCAACGACCAGCCGTCTGAGTAGAAGGACTGTCCGGTCGCCAGCGCCGAGACTCGAACACCCCGGCGACGGGCTTGGTCGTTGCATGCCACGACGGCGGGGTCCGACGGATCGCGTACGCTCATCTCAATCGCGTCGAATCCGAGTTCCTCTGCAGCGTCGAGCGCTGCCTCCCAATCCCCCGCGAACAGCAGAGGAGCGAAGTCGGCAGAGGTCGGTGAGATCGCCATGCTGGTCTTGAACATCGGGCCTCAGTCCATGCCGGGTTCGATCCACCTCGAGAGTGGTGGATATGCGAACGTGTCGAGATGCCGGCCGCCGGGCTGCATCGGGCCTCCAAACAAGGCTGTTGCGTGCGCGCGGACCGGAGCCGGGCGGTGCGCTTCGCCGTTGCCGACCGCGACGGTGGCCGGGTCGTTTTCCTCGGGTCGAACTTCGATCTGTCCTCCTAGTTTGGTGCGGATGCATTCGGGGGTTTTGCCTGCCGCCCACGATGCCACCATCACCGTTTCGCCTACCCGGTGTTCGGCTGGACCAGCACCTTGATCGCCCCGTCGATCCGTTGCGTGAACGTCTCGTAGGCGGCTGCGAAGTCCTTCAATGGGAATCTGTGGGTCGTGACGGTGTCAACGTCGATCTTGCCGGCGGCGATCAACGGGATGACCTCCGCACACTCGCCGGGATTGGCCCGTACGCCGTAGAGATCCATCTCCTCGATGACGAGGCGGCCGAGGGGTAGCTCTGAGCCCTCGAGCGGAACACCGATCAATGCGACCCTGCCACCCTTGCGAGTCATCTCGATGGCGTCGCGGGTCGATGTGCCGCGGGCGGCCGTGTCGACGGTCATGTGAGCGCCCAGACCGTCGGTGAGGTCTCGCACTGCCTGAGGCCCGTCCACCAGGCTGTTGTCGACCACTTCGGCACCGAGCGCTGCGGCGGTTTCCAGACGGGGCCCCCGTCCAACCACGATCACCCGTGCCGCGCCGAGTTGTGCGGCGCACTGGGCGGCCAGCAGGCCCTGGGCTCCCGGCCCGATGATCGCCACCGTGTCGCCCGGCATCACCCGGCCGCGTTTCACCGCGTGCAAGGCGATCGAGCTTGCATCGACCAGCGCGGCCTGTTCGAGTGTCATCGAATCGGGGATCGGGAAGACCGACTTGATCGAGCTGTTGTGGAACTGCCGGAGAGCCCCGGTGCTGTAGTGGCCGTAATGCCGATGATTGCGGTCCTCGTGTCCGTAGTTCTCGCAGAGCGTGTATCGACCGATCGTGCACATCCGGCAGTACCCGCAACCGGAGTGGGCCGTACCGGCTACCCGATCTCCGACCGCCCATCCGAATGCGCCGGCACCTTCCCCGAGGCCGACGACCTCTCCTGACCATTCGTGGCCGGGCGTGTACGGGTATCCGCCCGGCCAGCCCTTCTTCAGGAAGTTCCCTGAGATGATCTCCTTGTCCGTCCCGCAAATCGCCACCGAGTGGACTTTGCACAGCACCTCGAGGGGTCCGGCAGCAGGCACATCGGTGTTCTGTATCGCGAACTCGTTGGGACCGGTTAGGACGAGTGCATCCATCGACTGTCCGGGCATGTGTCCTCCTGTGGCCGGGCCGGTCGCCCGGGGACGAGGAGCCGGGCGGGGCACCGTCTTGTTGTTCCAACCCTACGGAACCGGGAGCCTCCCGGCAGGGTCGAAGGTCCTAAGCGCGGCAGCGATTCTCCCCTCCTGGCGCCCTCCGTCTCTCAAGAGGGGGCGGCTGTGGAGCGCGCACGCGCCGGTCGCGCCCCGGAGGCCCTCGGTCTGGTGAGCCGCCTCAGGGGCGGGGGCCGTGGGCGGGTCGGGAAGGTGTGCTCTCAGCTCAGAAACCCGGCGGCTCTGGCCCTCTCGTCGAACACGCCGAGGACGCGCGCCTGCAGTTCGGCGAAGAACTCGGGAGTATTGAACTTGGGTACCTTGCTGTGCTCGATCGGGACGTGGGCCTCGGCCGGGACGACGTAGTCCTCCTCGACGAATCCCTGCCGTCGTTCGCTCGCGTAGCCGCGCAAGTAGGTTCTGCTCACGACTTCGCGCAAGTCATCGCCGGATACCGCCAGGCCGGCGGCCAACCGGAGGGCCTCGGCTTCGGCCTCGGGGTCGATGGCCGCGAACTTACAGAGTCCGGTGATGTCGTCCATCATGATCATCGGACCGCGATTGGTTATGGCATCCACCCAGTAGTCCAGGCCCGTCTCGCGCTCGACCATCGCCAGCAGGAATGTGCGCATTCCCATGTGACCACCGGCCAGCGACCATGGGTAACCCGGGTTCGTGTGCGGCAGGTAAGCGGGGTACTCGACCCCCTTTGACTGCATGGCGTAATGCATGGACTCCAGTCGAGAAGCCAGCCGGAGCGAACCGTCGCCGATCTCGGGCAGCCTGCCTTCGCCCACCTCGCGAATGGCGTGTTCCGTGGCAGCCGCGTCACCGAAGGACAATCCGCCGGCGATGGGCAGATCGGGATTCCGACGATTGTGTTCCATGACAAAGCCGAGAGTCACCCCGAGAGATATGGAGTCCATCCCCAGCTGATCCACCAGTTCAACGCGATCCAGCGCACCGTCCTGGTCGTAGAGACCGAGGTTGGATGAGAGGAGCGCCCATGGTTCGTAGTCGACCTTCGCCCGGAACGCACCCGCCGCGCCGTCGCTCTGCGCGTCGTACACGTTCTTGTGACATTTGATGCCGCACAAATAGCAGCTTTCCGCCTTGACCACGAAGGGACCGGCTTCGACGGAACTGCGTTGCAGTGCGAGGGCGTCCTGGGTGTCGGGCGGATGGAAGTTGAACTCGGGCAAGCCGCCCACTGCGTGCTGGGTCGGGATGTGACGCCAGGTTCCGCCGGCACCGTCGTCCCGATACGGCTTGCTGCCCTCGCCGAGATTGATCAGGCGGTTCAGGTCTTTCAGGCCTCTGCCGGAGACGTTCGGGTTCGGACCATCTGCGGCGATGGCGAGGAGGTTCTTCGAGCCCATCACGCCGCCGTACCCGCCCCTTCCGCAGAATCGGGGTTTGGGATCACCGGTCTTGAGTTGGTTGTCGCTCGAGAGGGCGATTGAAGCGAATCGGACCGACTCGTAGTTCTCGCCGGCCGGGCCGATCACGGCGAAGTGGGCGTCCGGGTATCTGGTGTGGAGATCCTGGATACGGTCGTTTATGAGGCGCCCTTTCTGGTCCGTCGCGTCCAGGAACTCGACGGCGACCGGTCCGAGGGAGCCCCCGGGTTCCGCGCGCGGCGTCAGACGGACCAGCGTCGGCTCCGGCGCCCGACCTGTGAAGATCACCTCGTCCACGCCCAGTCCGCGCAGTTTCGTTCCGAAATGACCGCTCCCGGCGGTCCACATCAGACCCGGGCGTCCGCTCAAAGAGCTCTTCAACGGCGAGTAGCCGTGGAAGTAGGTCCGCAAACCGGTCATGACCCTTGTGCCGCTCAGGAGACCGAGGTTCATGATGAGCGGAGCATCGGGGGAGTAGGGATCGGAAACCGGCAGGTCCCCCAGCAGCTTCGCCGCCCGGGCAATGCCTCCCAGAGCATCCTCGAGGTCCTCGCACGGGACCTGCTCCCAGCGAGCGGTGCCGGTGGACAGATCGATGTGATAGCGGCTCACCGTGAAGTCGGTCGCCGGTCGAAGTTCATCCATCGTGACCCCTTCTCATCGAAACGGATTCTTCGAGTTCCGCCAGGTTGGTTCCGGCAACGTCCGGTTGCCGGACCTCGTCGGATCCGTCGGTGACGACGATTGCGAAGCTCAACGGTACAAGGGCAAGCTCCTCGACCGAGGAATCCGGGTGGCGAGTGCCGATAGTCTCCACATGTCGAGGCACTGCGGCCACTCCTTCGTCGAGATCGAAAGTCTAGGCCGACAATCGTTTGCAGGGCAATGCGTTCCGTCGCTGATCGAGGACGCCGCCGAGGGCCGAGTACTAGAGCGCGGCCTCCCGCATTCGGGACGCCAGTTCTTCGTCCGGCTCGAGGATGTACACCCCGCCGAAGACCCGGTCGGTGGCATAGACCAGGCCATCCTCAGCGACGAACACGTCGTTGATCTGCACGTCCTCCTGGTTCGGCGGAGTCTCAGGAATCCAGTAGGCGATCTCTCTCGGTCTATAGGCATCGGCGAGGTCGTAGACCCGCAATCCGGCGTTGAAGTAGGTCAAGAAGGAGATCTCCTCGCTGATGTAGCTTCCGGGCCGGTTCTCGTGCAGGCAGTGCGCGCCGAATCGCAAGCCCCGGTCGCAGAAGTCGCCTTCCGGAACCGGCAAGACGGAGATCACCCGCGGATCCCGCTCGTCGGAAACGTCGACCACCCTCGCCAGGCGGGCTCCCCCCTCGCAGCGGTTCTTGGTCTCCTCGTCGGTGGTGACCACCAGGCCGCGTCCTCCCAGGTGCAGCATCGTGTGGCTCTCTCCACCCGGTGACCAATCGAGAGTCGAGACCATCTCCGGGTTGGAGACGTCGGAGATGTCGAGTATGACCATTCCCCGGTCCCACATTCCGACGTAGGCACGGTCGCCGTCGACGAGTGCGTGGTGGATGGGTCGAGCTGTTTCATACCCCGGATCTCCGGAGACATCTTCCCGTGGTGTCCACCACCGGCCCGCCTCCACCGGGTTCTGCGGATCACTCATGTCGACGATGACCAGGATGCGGCCCTCGAATCCCTCCGGAATGGCAGACACGAAGGCATAGCGTCCACCCGTCCACCAGATACGATGCACGCCCCGCCCGCCGGATTCGAAGAACCCGATCTGCTGCGGATCAAACGGATCTTCCAGGTTGTAGACGGCCATCCCGGCCGAGTAGGGGTCGCCTCCCCGAAACTGCTCGTGATTGACGAGGAGCAGCCCATCGGCGACCTGAACCTTGTGGGTATGACTCCCCGCCGGGGACCTCCATTGTCTGACGACCGTCGGCTCGTTCACGTCTTCGACGTCGAGGATGCTGGTACCCATCCCACTGACACCGAAGTGACCGACGTAGAGGGCATTCCCTTCCCGGATCACCTGCATCCCGTCGCCGTAGCCGTTGAGGTTCGAGTGTCCAACCTGTCTGAGTCCGCTCATTTCGGCCGGCCGCATCATGTCATCTCCCGTGTCGGATCGCGATTCCCCCGACGATCGTCGGACCAACCACGGCGTGCATGTTATTGCGAGAGAGCCTTTCCCCGTCACGATGCCGGGACTCACCGCCGGCTCCCGCGTCCCGGCGGTGACCGGATGGTTCGCCGGCCGGCGTGGGCGCGCACCCCCGCGAGTCCTAAGCTGCAATCGTTTGGTACGATACGGTTCCGTGCCGCCTGTCCGGCAGGTGGGAGTTGTCGGGCCGACGGGCGATGGGAGACAGATGATTCAGTTCATCGTGCACGATGAAGGTGACTCGGTCGGAGTCGTCGTAGTCGAAGGAATCCAAAGAGGTGATGCCCTGTCCGGATGGATTCTGGACCAGCAGGCGGAGATCTCTGCCACGGCCCTCTCCGACATTCCGATCGGCCACAAGCTGGCTATTCGGGACCTTCAGGCAGGCGACACCGTCATCAAGTACGGAGTCGACATAGGCCGGACTGTGGCGCCGATCGCCGCCGGTGAGCACGCTCACGTCCACAACGTGAAGACGAAACGCTGGTGAGCGCCGGTCGGCTGTTTCATTACCCGCCGGCCGGGCGGCGGACCGCGGTGGTGAGCTCTTACGACAAGGAGACGGAGCGCCTATGGCCATAGACCTTTCCCAAGCATCCTTCTGGGGATACCGGCGCGAGAACGGTCGCGCCGGCGTCCGCAACCATGTGGTGATCCTTCCGGTGGACGACATCTCCAACGCAGCCGCCGTGGCAGTCGAGAACAACATAAAGGGAACGCTGGCGCTTCCTCACCCGTACGGTCGGCTTCAGTTCGGCGCCGACCTCGATCTTCATTTCCGCACATTGATCGGGACGGGCAGCAACCCCAACGTTGCGGCGGTGGTGGTCATCGGCATCGAAGAGGAATGGACGGCTCGAGTCGTCGAGGGCATCGCTGCTACCGGGAAGCCGGTGGCGGGCTTCGGAATCGAACAACACGGTGACCTCGACACCGTCATGCGCGCCTCCCGCAAGGCCAAGGAGTTCGTGCACTGGGCCTCCACTCTCCGGCGCGTGGAGTTTCCGGTCGGCGAACTGTGGGTCTCCACCAAGTGCGGTGAATCCGACACGACGTCCGGGCTGGCCTCCAACCCGACCGTCGGCAACGCTTTTGACAAGATGTATCCGCACGGTGTCACCATGGTCTTCGGGGAGACGACCGAACTGACCGGCGGTGAACACCTCGTCGCCGCACGGTGCCGGACCCCGGAGATCCGTGACCGGTTCCAGTTCATGTTCGACCGCTATCAGGACGTCATCGAGCGGCACAAGACCAGCGATCTCTCCGACTCCCAACCCACCAAAGGCAATATCGCCGGCGGCCTGACCACGATAGAGGAGAAGGCACTGGGCAATATCCAGAAGATCGGGAAGACCTCCCTGATCGATGGTGTCCTCGACAAGGCGGAGGTCCCGACGGGACCGGGCCTGTGGTTCATGGACTCTTCGTCGGCCGCCGCGGAAATGGTGACCCTGTGCGCAGCTGCCGGCTTCACCGTGCACCTCTTCACCACCGGTCAGGGCAACATCATCGGACATCCGATCCTGCCGGTGGTCAAGCTGTCCGCCAATCCGCGAACCGTTCGCACAATGAGCGAGCACATCGACCTGGATATCTCCGGAATGTTGCGCAATGAGATGACGCCCGATGAGGCGGGTGACGCCCTCCTCGAAATGATGCTGGAGACGGCGAACGGTCGGTTGACCGCCGCCGAAGTCCTCGGGCACCGCGAGTTCGTCCTGACCAGGCTCTACGAAAGCGCATGACGGGAACCGCGCCAGACTCCAGCCCGGCCGGGCCGTCCGGCGTTGGCTTACCGTTTCCTCCGGGCAACCTGGCTAACCGGCGGCCGCCGATTGAGGTCGTCGCGCTGAAGGGGAAAGGACCCCGCCGGCGAAACGCGGACCGGCCGCGAGGAGTCGACTCCTTTCACGGCCCCGGCCCCGAGTTCATCGCTGCGACCGAGACTGGGAGGTCCGGCCGGTGAGAGTGGGATGGATCGGTCTGGGAGACATGGGTCGGGTGATCGTTCCCCGTCTCCTGACGGCGGGGCACCAGGTCACCGGCTGGAACCGGACACCTTCCAAAGCCGCGCAGCTCATCGAGCAGGGTATGGCTTGGGCCGACACCCCCCGCCGGGTTGCCGCCGCGTCTGACTTCGTCTTCTCGATGGTCACGGACGCCGACGCCGTAACGGCAATCGCCCTCGGAGAGGACGGCGTCATCGCCGGGCTCGGGGCTGAGGGCATCTACCTCGACATGAGCACCATCGACCCAGAGGTGAGCCGGTTCGTCGCCGCCGCCTTCTCTGATGAGGGACTCGTCATGCTCGACGCTCCGCTGTCGGGTAGCCCGGTGACAATCCGGCAGGGATCCGCTTCGACGATGGTCGGCGGAGACAGGGCGGCCTATGAAAAGGCCGAACCGCTGCTGTACGACATCGGATCGAAGGTCAGCTACATCGGCCCATCGGGCACAGCCGTCCAGATGAAAGTGGCGATCAATCTCACGCTGATTGTTGAAATGGTCGTGTTCTGCGAGTCGGTCGCTCTGGCCGAGAAAGGCGGCGTCGACAGGGCGGTAGCGGTGGACGCCATGCTGAAGAGTGTGGTCGCCTCCCCGGTGATGGGCTATCGAGGCCCATTCATCCTGGACATGCCGGCGACGCCGCTGGCTGACGTCACGCTGCAACAGAAGGACATGGTGCTCGCCCTCGAGGTTGCGCGCCGTCAAGGATCTCCCGCCCCGCTCGGTGCCGTCGCAAACGAGTTGCTCAACGCCTGCCGAGGGCTCGGAATCGATCATCGTGACTTCGTTACGGTTTTCGACGTCTACCACATGCTTGCCGGTGGGCGATGACCCAGCGCTTCCACAGCAACCTATCCGAGGTTCCCCGGGTCGGCGGCCTGCGGGAAGACGAGGGTTGGATCAACATGCAGGTCCAGTTCCTGATCGACAAGGCAACAGTGGGAACCGACGACTTCCTGCTCGGTTGGACGGTCCTCCCGCCCGGAGCGCGTCACGACCGGCATCTGCACCGCAACGCCGACGAGTTCTTCATAGTCCTCCAGGGGTCTGGCCGGATCTACACGGACGACGGCACAGCTCCCGCCGGCAAGGGCGATGTGATCTGGACACCGCGGGGGAGGTTCCACGGATTCGACAACACCGGAGACGACGACGTCGTCCTGGTGTGGGGATGGAGCGGCTGTGGCTCGCTGGAGGATTCGGGGTACGAAGTCGACGAAAGGTCGTCAGGATGAAGGAAACCCGGGAGGATCCCCGGATTGTCGCGGGGCTGCGCCGGCAACTGGCACTCCGGCAAATGATGCTCGACGGGGGAGCGGTCGGAGTCGGCTGGAAGGTCGGTTTTGGTTCTCCATCGGCGATGGACCTCATGCAGATCATCGCCCCGCTGACCGGGTTCATGACCGATGTCACTTTGATCGACTCGGGCGCCACCGTTGAAACCGCGGGTTGGGTCGGAGGCTTCGTCGAGTTCGAGGTAGCCGTTTACCTGGGTGAGGATCTCCCGCCCGGTCTGTCGGAGGACGCAGCCAGGGCGGCCATCGCGGCCGTTGGACCGGCGATCGAGCTGGCCAACGTCGACCGGCCGGTCGGGCCGGAGTTCGTTGAAGAGATTCTGGCAGGCGACATCTTCCACAAGGGCGTGATTCTCGGCGAACGGGACGCGACAAGAGCAGGGCTCGACATCAGCGGGCTGTCGGCCCGGGTCCTGATCGACGGTCGTGAATATGCGGCAACCGCAAACCTCGAGGCCAACACCGGTTCCTGCCCGCGGGCCGTGAAGACCGTTGCGGATGCACTGGGAGCACAGGGGGAGAGGTTGCGGGCGGGGGATGTGATCATCACCGGCGCGGTGATCCCACCGGTTCCGACGGCGGAAGGCAAGGTTTACACCTTTTTCCTGGACCCCTTCCCGCCCATTTCGGTGGTTGTGGAGACGGCCCCGGTGGATCAGGCATCGCTGCGTGGATCTTCATAGGGCGAGTCCTCTTCGCGGCCGGCCCGGTAGGCGGTGAATTCCGGCATCCTCCGCGCAATGATCAGAGCTCCGAGAATGCAAGCCAGGCCTCCGGACACGACCGAAATCTGGGGTGATGTGACCGAGGCAACCGCCCCGGCTTCGAAGTCGCCAAGGCGCGGCCCGCCGCTCACCACCGCGATGTGAATCGAAGAGAGCCGCCCCCTCAACCGGTCGGGCACCGCCAGCTGCAGGATCGTGTTGCGGAAGACTGCGGAAACCACGTCGGCGGCTCCGGCCACCGCCAGAAGCAGCACAGCCAGAACGGTGGACTTGGCAAGGCCGAACGAACCGATCGCGACTCCCCAGACGATCACCGCGATCACCACCGCCCGCCCCTGGCGCCGAATGAAACCCACCCATCCAGAGGTTACGGCGGCGATGAGGGCGCCAGCCCCCGGCGCCGCGTACAGGAGGCCGACGGTGGTGGCGTCCCCGCCCAGCACAGTCACCCCGATAGCCGGGAAGAGAGCCTGCGGCATTCCGAAGATCATGGCGTTCAGGTCGATTGCGAAGTTGGCTTGGAGTAGCCGCCGCTCACGCAGGAACGAGTATCCCTCCCTGATCGACTCCCATCCGAAGCGCCTGCCGCCTCCCTCGGGCTTCAGTGAGCCGATCCTGATCATGAACAGGGTGCCGACTGCGAAGGCCACCGCCTCCAGCCCGTAGGTGACGGTCAGGCTGGTCCGCGCGATCAGCAGTCCGCCGATTGCCGGTCCGACGGTCTTGGCGACGTTGCCGAGTATCTGGGTCAGTGCCAGCGCCGCGGGTAGAAGATCTCGGCCCACCAACGCGGGTACCGAGGCGGTTCGCGCAGGGTTGTCGATCGCGGAAACGCCGGCGTTCAGCCCGCTGAGAACGAAGATGAGCCACACCTTGGGTGCGGTCAGCGAGGCATTGACGGCGAGGCCAACGGCGGTGCCCGTCATGCAGAGCTGGGCAATCACCAGCAGACGACGACGGTCGACGGAGTCGACGATCGCCCCGCCGACGATCGAAGTCAATAGCAGCGGCACGAGTTGAGCTATTCCGAGGGCGCCGACCAGGAAGGTCGAGCCGGTCAGCTGATAGACCTGATACGGCACGGCCACCACCGTCAGTTGGCGACCCAGCCATGCCAGCGAGAGCCCTCCGTACAACCATCGGAAGTCGACCGACTGTCGGAGAGGGGTCACGTCGGCGAGGAGCCGTGCGGAAGGGCGGGGGCGCGGGTCGCTCATTGTTCCGGGTGGGTGTCACGCATGGCTCGTCCCGGGCCGTTAGGAACTATGAGCCAGCCCCACGTCGGAGTCACCCAGAACCTCCTGGTGGCCGATGCCGAGGGTCTTGATCCATCTCTGCTGTCCGCTGGTCAATGCGATGAAGAATCCCAGTTCGACCAACTCGGGCTCCGTGAAGTGTTCATGGAGTTGCCGCCAGAGAGCCTCATCGGCGATGGCGGAGTCCCAGATGATCGCACTGGTGTAGCGCAGCGCGGTCTTCTCCCGCTCGGTGAAACGGGCGGACTCTTCGAACTCCAGTAGATCGTCGTAGTCGGCCTCGGTGAGCCCTTTCCGTCCAGCCTGGACGGATCGCTGGACTCCTCAGTAGTCGCAGGCGATCGACTTCGACACGTAGACCCGGCACAGCTCCTTGATCTCGTGGTCGAGCACGCCGTCCAGGAAAGTGGTCCGCCACGCCTGGGTGAAGGCGTGGAGCACTGCGGGTACATGTGATCGAATCGCCTGGCTCTCCGGGCGAGGGGTGCTGTGCAGGCGCCCGTATTCCACGATTTCACGGTCTGCGGGGTCTAGTTCCTCGAGATCCGGGTAGCTGATATTCGGCACACGACCTCCTTGCTGGCCCGGACTCTACCGGTTGACTTTGGAACACGGACGTCCACCGCCGAAGGGCCCGGCGGCGAGTGAGTCTGCCCGGGGTCCGGCCCGCCCGCATACTCCGGGCGTCCCATCGGTTGAGGTCAACTCTTCATCTCGTCGGGCAAGGTGTCGAGGACGCAAGCGGCTTCGTGACCCGGGCCGCGTGAAGTCAGGGCGACCTCGGCCACAGAGCGGAAGCGTATATGTACCGTCCGCTCGGTCACCTCGAGCAATTCGAGGGCCTCGATCATGGCGGCCGGGACCCGGTTGGATCGCAGAGCCGTGGCCAGCGCATCGGCGGATCCATGGTCTGTGAACTCGAGCGACCCGCCGAACTCGTCGGTCCGCTCCACCGCTCTGAGCCCGTCCAGGAGCCCCTCTTCGTCCTGCAGCCAGCGAACCACGTCGTCCAGTTCCCATCCACAGGCCGGCGTTGCGGCGGGGCATCGGGTATGGAATCGGCACCCTTGCGGTGGTCGAGCGGGATCCGGAACCGATCCTTCGAGAGGTTGCATGGGCACATCGGAGTCGTCGGAGACGTCCGGGCTGGCGGCCAGCAGGGCGGCCGTATAGGGGTGATTCGGCCGCTCGAACAGATCGCCGGTGGCTGCCGCCTCGGCGACCTTCCCCAGGTACATGACCACGATCCGATCGGCCATGTGCCGAACAACGGACAGGTCGTGGGAGATGAAGAGATAGGTGAGTCCGAGCTCCTTCTGGAGTTCGTGGAGGAGGTTGAGGATCTGAGCCTGTACCGACACATCGAGGGCACTGGTCGGCTCATCGAGTACCAGCAGCTCCGGGTCCAGGGCCAGGGCGCGTGCGATAGAGATTCGCTGGCGCTGGCCGCCGGAGAACTGATGTGGATACCGATAGAGATGCTGGCTGCCGAGGCCCACCTGTTCGAGCAGGTCGACGACCCGGTCGGTCAGGTCGCTGCCGGATGCTTCGCGGTGGATCCTCAGCGGCCGCCCAACGATGTCCTTGACGAACTGACGCGGATTGAGCGACGAGAACGAATCCTGAAACACGACTTGGCAGTTGCGCCGATAGTGTTTCCAGCGTTCGCCCTCCAGCCGATCCACCCTGTGAACCCGGCTCATCTCCTCCAGTTCCGCCCGGTGTTCCTCTGTTTGGCTCTCCTGCGGAACTGCCAGGAGGGCATTGATGCGATCCCGCTCGTTTTCGGACAGATCGAAGAACACGCCGCCGGCTGTGGGTTCCGTCAATCCCGATACGCACCGGCCGAGCGTGGTCTTGCCGCAGCCACTCTCACCGACCAGGCCGAGCGTCTCTCCTCTGCGAAGATCGAAGTCGACGCCGTCGACGGCCTTGACGCTTCCCACCACTCTCTGCAGGGCGCCTTCTTTGATCGGGAAGTGCTTCTGGAGGTTGCGAACACTGAGCAAGATTTCGCCTGGCGTCGAGGCCTCGATCGGCCCCGCCGTTCGGGTGGAGATCGTCATAGCCGTCCCCCTGAGAAGCTCGGGGCCGTCAGTGTGCTGTCGGACGGCTGTTGATGAATGAAGCACGCGACCGGATGCGACACCCCTGAGTCCGACAGTCGCGGGTCACGTTTCCAGCACAGGTCCGCGGCGTGCGGGCACCTCCCGGCGAATCGGCAGGCCGGATCCGGGTCGATCAGCTCGGGGACCGTGCCGTCGATCACCACCAACCGGCCCCGCTCATGCTGGGCCGACGGGATGGCCGCCAGGAGACCCCGCGTATAGGGATGAAGGGGATCGTGGAATATCTGCTCGGTCGGACCGACCTCCACGATGCGCCCGGCATACATGACTGCCACTCGATCGCTCACCCGCTTGACCAGGGCCAGGTCGTGGCTGATATACAGAACCGCCGCCCGGCGTCGCTGCTGCAGCTCGCGGACGAGCTCGAGTATGCGGGCCTGGACGGTCACATCGAGGGCGGTGGTGGGTTCGTCGGCGATCAACAGGTCTGGATTGCAGGCGAGAGCCTGGGCGATCATCACCCGCTGCCGCATGCCTCCCGACAGCTCGTGGGGGTACCGTTCCATGACCTTGTGGGGATTGGGAATCTGGGTTTCGGCGAGCGCCTCGGCGACCATCTCCTCGACGGCCCGGTCGATGCGGTCGCGGCTTCGGCGGACCCTGGGCAGGCCGAGAAGTATCCGCTCCGGCATCCGTGATCGAAAGGATGCCCGCCTGCGTAGCACTCGTCCGGTATCCGCCCGGTCCAGGCCGGCGCGGTCGAGGATCTCGTTGGCGCGATGTTCGTAGAAGACTTCGGCGATTTGCTGACCGATGGGCATTGCCGGATTCAGAGCTTTCCCGGGGTCTTGAAAGATCATCGCGATCCGGTTGCCCCGGATATCCCGGAGGCGGTTTTCCGGGATCGACATGAGATCAAGTGTCTCTCTGCCGCTGTCCTCGCATACCGCGCAGCCCTTGCCGTCACAGCTCGGGCACGCTACCGGCGTCCGGCCGCTCCCACGACACGTTTCGCATCCGCTTCCCCCGCATGCAGAACAGGGTTCTTTGGGATGGAACAGGACAAGACCGCCGGCGTGCATTCCGGGCGGCATGGGGACGAGCCGCAAGAAGGACCGCGCAGTGACGCTCTTGCCGCAACCGGTCTCGCCTACCAGACCCAGCGTCTCACCGTCCCGGATGTCGAAGGAAACGCCGTCCACGGCGTGCACCACTCCGGCCTTCGAACTGAAGTGGACGCGCAGGTCTTCGACCGAGGCAACCGCATCCACGTGGCGGGCGGCGGCCGACGGCTGGCTCGATTCAGCGACGGTCATCGGCTGGTCTCCGTGCGCGGGTCGAGCACGTCACGCAGGCCGTCGCCGACCAGGTTGAACGCCAGCGCCCATATGAAGACCATCAAACCGGGGAAGGTCGAAGCCCACCACCGCCCGGCCGAAATGCCCACCTGTCCTTCTGAGACCAACACGCCCCATTCGGCCAGGCCGGCTTCGGCCAGGCCGATGAAGCTGAGGGTGGCGCCGACGAGCACGATATGACCCATATCGAGCGTCGCCTGCACGACAACGGGCGTGATCGAGTTCGGAAGGATGTCCTTCAGGTAGATGCGCCATCGGGAGTCACCGATCATGCGGGCTGCGTCCACGTAGTCGTTCTGCTTCACGTGGATGACCTGGGCGCGCATGATTCGGGCGTACTTGACCCAGAACACAACGGCCAAAGCCAGGATGATGTTGCGAAAAGAAGGCCCGAGCACGGCGGCGATGGCGAGGGCAAAGATCAGTTCCGGAATCGAGAGGAAGACGTCGACGATTCGCATGAGGATCTCGTCGAACCGGCCACCGCGGAAACCGGCAACGCTGCCGACCGCCACACCAACGGCTGCGGTGATGCTCACCACGATGATCGACAACCTGAGCGAAGTCCGGGCTCCCCAGACGATGCCGTAGTAGACATCGCCGCCGGTGTTGGTGGTGCCCAGTGGATGCCCGGGGGTGCCGGGCGGTTCGTTGAGGGCACCCCAATCGCGGGGCATCTGGTAGGCGTCGGGCGTGTTCGGCTCGGTGATCCACGGCGCCAGCAGCGCCATGGCGAGCATGGCCGAGATCATGATGATTCCGACGGCGGTGGTCGGATTGGAGGCAACATTCTTCGCGATCTCGCCGGCGCGGCGAAGGCGGACCCGGGCGGCCGACTCGCGGGACGGGGTCATGGTGTTGAGAGATTCTGTGACGTCCACCATGATCAAGCCCCCAATACAACTCGACGGTCGAGGTACGCATAGACAACGTCCACGATGAGATTGACGAACAGGAAGAGGATGCTGGTGAACATCACGTAGGCCATGATCGTGGCCTGGTCTCCGCGCAGCACGGCGTCTGCCATCCAACGTCCCAGTCCCGGCCAGCGAAAAATGATCTCGGCGACCACGGTGCCTTGCAGGAGGAAGCCGAAGCTGAGCCCGATCACCGTCACCGTCGGGATCAAGGCATTGCGCCGAGCGTGCCTCCGCAGGACCAGGCGCTCGGGGAGTCCCTTTGCCCTGGCCGCGTCGACGTAGTCTTCCTGGAGTTCCTCGATCAGCGAAGAGCGCATCATTCGTGCGATGATCGCCGTTGCCCCGTAACCGATCGACAGGGCCGGAAGCACCAGGTGCCAGACGGCGTCGCGTAGTGCACCGAAGTCGCCTGCGATGATCGCGTCCAGGGTGTACAGGCCGGTCGGGTGCTGGATGCGGCCGAAGATGTCGGGGTCGCTTCTCCCGATGGGGAACCACCCGAGATACACCCAGAAGACGATCAGCAGGAGAATGGCGAACCAGAACAGCGGCATGCTGGCACCGCTGATCGAGACAACCCGGGTGACGTGATCGGGTATACGGTTTCTGCGTGCTCCGGCGAATGTCCCGAGGCTTATGCCGATGGAGACGGCGACGATGGCCGAAGCTATCGCCAGTTCCATGGAGGCGGCGAGCTTCTTGGGGAACACCTCGGTAACCGGGGCGGCGGCAACTCCCGACCAGCCCAAATCACCGGTGACGACACCGCCCGCCCAGTAGAAATACTGAACGGGAAGGGGGTCGTCGAGATGGAAGCGTTCCTCGAGTTCCGCAACCTCGTCAGGGCTCATCTCGTGCGAGAGGTAGATCCCAATCGGAGAACCGCCGACTCTGGTCAGCGTGAACACGATGATTGAGGTCCCGATCACCAGGATCGGGAGGACCATCAGCCTTCTGAGCACATAGTCCTTGATCTGCATGGGAACCGCTTCCTTGCCGCTCTCTTTGCCAACCGCCCACAAGGGGCGGTTGGCAAAGAGAGCGGGGGTGCCGGCATGGCCGACACCCCCGCTGGTGGTTGCTTACTTGTCGAAGAGGGCGAACTTCACGTTCGGCCGTGGCCACAGCGGGTTGAGGATGAAACCCTCGACCCAGTCGCGATGGGCATTGGCGATTCCCTCTTGGGCCGTGATGAGCCACATCGGGTCCTCGTAGAGGAGCCTCTGGAGCTCGGCGTAAAGATCGGCTCGCCGGTCACTGTCGAGTTCCTGGGCGGCGTCGTCGATGAGTTCGGCGATCCGATCAGGATCCTGGTAACCCTTGCGGAAGCCGTGGACCTCGCCCCATTCACCGTCTGGATGGGCATACGCCTGCAGGTAGGCGTCGGGATCGGCGAACGGATCCGCGTTCTTGACCCACATCGCGTACGGCACGGGGTCGGAGGCATGGGCATCGTCGAACTGTGCCTCCGCCACCGCCAGCACCCGGATCGTGAAGTTCGGGTTGAGCGCCTCGATCGAGTCCTTCAACACCAGTGCGGCCGTCTCGAATAGGTTGGCTTCCTCGGTGATGACCGACACGGTGAAGCCTTCGTCCCAGACTCCCGCCGCCCGGAACAGCTCTTCGGCCTTGGCCAGATCCTGCTTGTCGTACAGCGGTGCCGTCGGATCGTACCCGAACACGCCGATCGGAATGTAGTGCGGGTTGAAGTCGCCGAACCCGCCGAGCGCCCCTTGCAGGAATGCGTTGTAGTCGTAGGCGTAGTTGAACGCCTGACGAATCCGCGGGTCGTTGAAGAAGTCGCCGGAGATGGTGTCCTCGTCCGGGAGCTCGTCTTCGGGCATGTTGAGATTGAAGCCGATGTGTATCGGTTCGAGCAGCAGCCCGCCGCTGTAGATGACCACACCGTCGGCGCCTTCGAGGTCACCGATGAACGAGGGATCTGTTTCGATCATGTCGAAATCGCCGGCCCGGAGACCGAGCACTCGAACATCGGGATCGGAACCTATCTCAACTCGCAGATCCAGGTTGGCCGGGGTGCCCCAGTAGTCCTCGAAGATTGAGAACTGCAGGTTTTCGTTGCGGTTCCACTCTTCGAACTTGTAAGGGCCGGTCCCGACCATGTTCGTGGCCATGAACTCGTTGGGCTCGCCGGCGACGACACCGCCGTTGGCCTCGACCGCCTCCTGGCTGACCACCGAGGCCACCATGGAGGTCACGACCGCCCGCAGGAATGAAGCACTTCGCTCCTGGAGGGTCACTTCAAAAGTGAACTCGTCGACGACTCGGGTCTCGACGACATTGTCAATCAACAGGTCGGCCGCCGACTCCGGGAGATCCATGGTCATGACGCGGTCCCACGAGTACTTGACATCATCGGCCGTCAGCGGGCTGCCGTCGTGGAAGACAACACCCTCGCGGATCGGGAACGTGAACGTGAGGCCATCCGCCGAGATCAGGCCGTTCTCCACCGAGGGAACCTCGGTCGAGAGGGACGGGACGAGGTCTGGTCCGTCCGGAGCGATCTCGACCAGGCGCTCGTAGACCTGGAGAATCATCGTCTCGCCGCCTTCACCAGGTTCGACCTGTGCAGGATCGAGGGTGGTCGGTTCATCATCAGCGGCATGAACGAAGACCCCCGGATTGCTTACTTCGGTGCCGCCACCGCCGTCGCCCTCCGTTGTCTCTGTTCCGGCGGAAGTGGTTGTTCCCCCGTCATCGTCGCTCGACGAACACGCCGCCACGACCAGGGCAAATACAAGGAGTAGAACGATCCATCCTCGGAAGTTGCTGGAACCACGATTCGCTGTCGACATTCTTCCTCCCTCTGCCCGGAGTCGGTCTGCCCCGAGCAAACAAGCGTGCAATCGTTTGCACGTCGGGTGACGTTACTGGCTGGCAACTCGACCTTCAAGTCGTTTCTCGGGGCTTCGTCATCGCCGGGAGATAGCGTTCGGGTGACGGCAACGACCCAGCGGTCGGCATATATGGGTTCCGTCGGCGCGTGACGAAGTAGCCCGTCGCCGGCACGGTGGGCCTCACCCAGGCCCTGTCGAAGCTTGCAAACGATTGCCGGCGGCGTGTCCGGATAGATAGAGTGGCAAACATGCCCCAGCGCGTCGCCATCCTCGGCACCCGGTACCCAGACTTCTCGATTGAGGAAGGAATCCTCGGGGTGCAAGGAGTGGAGATCGTTTCCGGACCCGGGTCGACCCCGGACGAGATAGCGGAACTGGCCGGAGACGCAGCGGTGATCATCGCCGGATCTGCCCCTGGATTCACCCGAGAAGTGCTCGGCCGTCTTCGGCAGTGCCGGGCCATCGTGCGGTCGGGAATCGGCGTCGACTCCGTCGACCTCGTGGCAGCCGCAGAGTCCGGATTCTGGGTGATCAACGTCCCCGATTACGGCACCGAAGCCGTCGCTCAGCACGCGCTTGCCATGGTTCTGGCGGGGAGCCGCCGCCTCAACGATGCCGATCGCATCGTCAAGGATGGGGGTTGGGGGTTCTCCGAACTCCGGCCTCTCCATCTTCCGGGAGCCATGACGGCAGGGATCGTCGGCTTTGGGAGAATCGGCCGTCGAGTGGCGGAGCTGATGAGTGCAGTCGGCTTCGGGCGAGTTCTCGTCTGCGACCCGTTGTCACCGCCGGAGGTCGCCGTCGTTCCCCTCGAGAGGCTTCTCACGGAGTCGGATGTCGTTTCGCTGCATGCTCCTCCTCCGGCTGGAGAGCAGCCGCTCCTCGGCGCCGGCCAGTTGAGCCGGATGAAGCCCGGCAGCATTCTGGTGAACACGTCGAGGGGTGCCCTGATCGACCATCGGGCTCTAGCTGTGGCGCTGGCTGCCGGAGCACCGCGTCTCGCCGCCCTCGACGTCTTCCAGCCTGAGCCACCCGATCTGGCGGTCCTGGAGCCGGTGCGGGACCGCCTGCTGCTGTCGCCGCACATGGCCTGGTACACCGAGCAGAGCGAGGCGAGCCTAAGAAGGCAGGCGGCGGAAGAAGCGCTGCGTATTCTCAGGGGCTCGGCCCCACTCAACCGCGTTGTGGAACCACAGGAGACCGCATGACTCAATCGATTGGCGACCTGACCGGCCCCGAAGTGGCGCAGAAGCTCCGCGCCAACCCCGTCGCCGTGATCCCTTTCGGGAGCATCGAACAGCACGGACCGCACCTGCCGAACGGAACCGACACTATCTCGGCAGTGCTGGTGGCAGAGGAGCTCGCCGCGCTCCTGGATGCGCTCCTGGTCCCCTTCGCGCCGTTCGGAGTGACCCCCATCCACGCCGGACATCCGGGCACCATCAACATCCGCCGGTCAACCTTCGAGGCGCTGCTGAACGACATCTGTGGCGAACTCATCGGCATGGGGGTCGACCGGTTCGTCTTCGTCAATTGGCACGAAGGCAACATCGCCTCGATCGACGCGGTGGCGACCGAGATCCAGTCCGCCCACGAGCATGTCTATGTCGTTACTTCTCACGCCTGTTACGTCGCCCAACGGCTCTACGCCGCGCAGGGCGGCGATCTGACCCACGGCGGCGGGATCGAGGCGATGGCCGTGATGGCTCATGATCCCGGATTGGTCCACACGGATCGCGCCGGGGAGGCCACCCGGCCCGACCGTGCGGTTGCCCTCGACAAGATGCGCCGTGATGGGGAGACCCGCGGCTACATCACCGACGTTACCGAAATCGATGATCAGGGCTGGTACGGCGATCCGGGATGGGCAACCGAGGAGCTGGCGAATGGATTCGCGACGACCGTTGCCGGGGTCATTGCCGATCAGGTCCGGAGCATCTTGGCGTTGCGGGCGGAACGATCGTGACGGTCGTAGCGGCAGGCGATTTCGCCTTCGCCGACCTGCCCGGCAGGCGGTCGGCCGATCCCTTGGCGGGAGTCGGTGCCGATTCGAGCGTTCGGATCGTCGAACTTGAACGAACCGCCGCCCGCTCGGCGCACCGCCATCCTCTCTCGGAGGAGATTGTGTATGTGGTCTCCGGTGAAGGCCGGGTGTGGATCGACGGGGTTTGGCGGCCGGTGAGCCGAGGCGACATAGTCCACATCGCGGCGGGGGCTGCCCATGCGACGGTGCCGGCGGCGGGCTCCGCGATGAGGCTCGTGTGCTTCTTCCCGCATCCAGATCTCGGCGAGAATCTCGAACCGTCGGATATCCAGGTCACCTAGGGGAGAACGACTATGACAAGCAGGGTTCGTCTAGCGTCCGTCGGGCTCGGCAGGTGGGCCCGCGTCCTGGCTCGTGCAGCCCGGCGCGGTGATGCCATCGAGTTGTTCTCGTGTTTCTCGAGATCAGCAGAGCGGCGGGCGGCCTTCCAGGAGGAATTCGGCGTGCCCCGCTCGGCCGCCACCTACGAGGAACTGCTCGCCGACCCCGATGTCGAGGGCGTGATACTGACCACACCCAACGACACCCACAAAGACCTCATAACGATGGGGCTCGAAGCGGGCAAAGCCGTCTATACCGACAAGCCCATCGCCCAGACTCTCGAGGATGCACTCGCCGTCAAGGAGGTCGTCGAACGTACGGGCGGTGTGCTCGCGGTAGGACACAGCGCCCGGCGGCTGGCCGGCAGCAGGGTGATGAAGAAGCTCATCGATGATGGCACCGTCGGCGGGGTCTCGATGGTCGAGGCCAACTTCTCGAATGAGCGAGGCCTAGAGCTCACGCCGGATACCTGGCGCTGGTACCTGTCGAAGACGCCCGGCGGCCCTTTGATCCAACTCGGCGTCCATCACGCAGACAACCTCCAGTATCTCCTTGGCCCCGTGGCGGCAGTGTCCGCTCATACCCGGAAGCTGTTCACCAAGGCCGAGGTGCCAGACACCACCATGGCGATCCTCGAATTCGAGTCGGGGGCTCTGGGCTATCTCGGCTGCGGTTGGGCCTCGCCGGGGATCTATCAGATCCGGCTGCAGGGGAGCAAACTGAACCTGATGTACGACCTCGACTTCTCTCACTGGGATGACGCCCACGAAGCAGATGCGTGGTCGAAGCTGGTGTCGCAGCAGTACGGCCAGCAGGAACGCTCACCGGTCGAGCTGCCGGCGACCGATATGTTCCGGGAACAGCTGGAGGAGTTTGCCCGAGCCGCCAGGGGGCAGGCAGAGGTCGAGGTCCAGGTCGACGACGCCATCCGGGCCCTGGCGGTGGTCCACACCGCGATCGAGTCGAACCGGCTCAACGGACGTGCCGTCGAGGTCAAACCGTTCCTCGATTCACTCCGGTTACCCTCGTGATGAGACAACCAGACGAACACCCAGGAGGAGGATTCGAATGGATCCGGAACATGTAGTCGTCGCCGAAACGATCGCCGGCTCCGAGTGCCACTTGATGTACGTGGAAGTGTGGGACGGCCTCTATGCGCCGATCGGACTTCGCAAACCGGTCGGACCCGGACCGTTCCCGATCATCCTGCTGGCCTCCGGCAACGGCGGAGAGGGCATGGCCTGGATACGCGATGCCCTTGCCAACCGCGGCTACATCATGGATCGCCTGGTCGAAGCAGGTTACGCCTGCGCCTGGTTGCGCTATCGGACGGAGGTCGAGCTCGGCTACCACCAGGGTGGACCGCTCATTCGCGACATGCGGCAGGGCCGCGAGCTGTTCAATCGCTCGCCCCTCGAGTATGAAGATGAGATCGCGATCATCGACTACGTGAAGACCCTCCCATATGTAGATGCCGACCGGGTCGGGCTGATCGGTATGAGTCACGGGGGCGAGATGGTGATGAAGCTCACCTCTGAGTACAACGGGGCAGCGGCGGCAGTCGCCAGCGAGCCCGCCTCACACGAATACCTGGCGCTCACGCCGGACGACACCGCGTTCGTCAACGAGGAGACCCGGCTGAGGAACATCGAATCGATGATGATGACCGAGGTCGAGAAGGTCCGAAGCCGAATCGATCACGATGTCGCTATGGAGCGGATCTCCGGTATCCAGACGCCGATTCTGGTGATGGGCAGGGAGACCGATGAACTGCAGGGGATCTTCCGTCTCAACTACGACCTGCTGGTCGAAGCCGGCAAGGACGTCGAGTGGGTCTCCTACGACCATGACCTGCACGGCTACGTCTATCCGAAGCGCGGACCCGACGGTCGGTACGAGGTCAACGATGTTCAACACGAGGCGATCGCCCACGTGATCGAGTATCTGGACCGGTACCTGAAGTAGCCCGGCCACCAGAGACCGGAGGCGCCCGCATGCGGCACTCATTCAAAGTGTGGTCGCAGGAGGCTGAGTGGAGCCAGCTGCGCGATATCTGGACCGAGGCCGATCGAGGCGGCTTCTGGGATGCCGTGTGGCTGAACGACCATCTGCACCCTCCCAAGGCCGAGCCCGCTCTGCCGATCATGGATGCCTGGACGTTGTTCGGCGGATTGGCAGCCATTACCGATCGAATCCGCTTTGGAACCATGTTGAGTGCCAACACGTTCCGGCATCCGGCGATCCTCGCCAAGCAGGCGGTGACCCTCGATCGCATGTCGAAGGGCCGGCTCGAGATCGGCATCGGTGCCGGGTGGCATGAAGGCGAACACGCGGCCTTCGGAATCGAGCTGCATTCGGTCCCGGCCCGTTTCAGACTTCTGGAGGAGACCTTCGAAGTGCTGCACGGCCTGTTCACCCAGAACGTCTTCAGCTTCGAAGGTGAGCATCATTCGATTCGATCGGCGCGCTTCGAACCCAAGCCGGTCCAGAAGCCGCGCCCGCCCTTTGTCATCGGCGGTACGGGCCCCCTCCGGACCATTCCACTCGCGGCCAGGTGGGCCGACCAATGGAACTTCCCCGATTACACCCGCGATCTCGACCTCTTCCGCGAACGAAAGGCTCTGCTGCACGAGTCGTGTTCGGCGATCGGCCGCGACCCGGGTGAGATAGAGATCTCAGTGCAGTTCAGGTTCTCAGGAGATCTGGCCGAGACGGTCGACAGGGTCGCCGCGTACCGTGAAACCGGCGCCGATCACATCCTGGTGAGTTTCAACCCGCCGCCCGACCCGGCTCTCCCGCCCTCAGTTGCCGATGCACTGACGGCCTGACGGCGCGGCCTCATTGGATTCCGATCAAAACGACGCCCGAAACCACCAGAGCCACGCTGGCCATCAGATGCCAGTCCACGTGTTCGTCACCCTTGAGGAAGAGCATCCCCAGACCGATCGCCCAGATCCCCTGGGTCGCCTGGAGGATTCCGACCACCCAGGCGGGCAGGTATGCGAAGGCGCTGAACTGTGACAGGAGGGCGATGCTCGTCGTCACGCCGGCCGCCACGAACCACCATGGGATCGCATGGACGTTGGCGGCGATACGGTCGCGGATGGCTCCGCGTATCACGTCCACCGACATCAAGACTGCGAAAGCGGCAGTGGCGCCCAAGAAAGCACCGATCACCGAACTGTCGAATCGTTGCAGTCCCCACTTGCGCATCACGAAGGCGGTGCCGAAGAACATCGGTGCCAGCGCGGCGATCACGTAGAAGCGGGTCGGCACCCGTTCCCCGGTAGCCAGGCCGGCAGGCCCGGCCCGCAGCCGGATGAGCCAGAGCAACCCGCCGATGACCAGCAACCCACCGAAGCCTTCGATCGGGCTCACTGCCTCCTCCAGTACGATCCAACCGACGGCGGCGGCCGCCACCGGTGTGCCCGTTATGAAGGCGCTGGAGCGAGTCGATCCGATCATTCGAACTGCGCGCAGGTTGAAGGACCTTCCCAACACCGATCCGACCACTCCGGCGGCCAGGAGTGCGACCACGCCGGTCGCGCTCCACGGAGGACGGACGGCCAAGGAAGCGGCCAGTCCCAGGACCACAACATTGACCGACACGGTCATCAGGACTCCGTCGTCACCGGTCCGGTGGCGCTGACCGATCCTTATCAGCACCGACGAAAGCGCGAAGAAGAAAGCCGAGCCGATGCCGAAGACGAAGCCCATCAGAGAGCGTCTCGGGACATCAGTTCGAGCGCTCGGTTACTCCGAGTTTCTCGGCCAGCCACTTGAAGGTAGCCGGGGCCCAGTCGTCGAAATACTTGAAGGCACAGTGGCCCGCATCAGCGTATATGCGAGCTTCCTTCCCGGTGACCGGGCCGTGTTCGAACATGAAATAGATGTTGCCGATCGGTGCCAGGTGGTCGTGCTTGCCGTTGATCATCAGCACCGGCATCGTGATGTTCTCGAGTATGCCCTGCTCCGACAGTGCCCACCTGGAGAACTTCTCCATCTCGTCCTCGGGGGAGGTGGAAGGGAAGAAACCCGGTCCGCCGGCTTCGCCGAACTGCCATGAGGCTCGCTGGTTGGCGTGATCGACGAACGCCTTCATTTCCTCGTCGCTCATCCGATAGCCGAAGGGATGCCCCGCGTTCGCAACCACGGCCTTGAGCTTGGTGGGAGCTACCCCGGCGAGTTGCATGACCGAGTACCCGCCTCGAGAGATGCCGAACGCGCCAAGCCGGTCGGCATCTACTTCAGGCCGTGCCGCCAGCCAGTCCAGCGCAGCTTCCCAGGCCGACACCGATTCCGGTGCCCACGGGAAGGGGTTCTCGCCCGTACCGGGCGCGTCCATGACCAGGGAGGCCATGCCCTCGCTGAGGGCCATCTCACCCGCCCACCCGCGATCCTCCTTGAACACATCCGCTCCGCACATGATCAAGACTGCCGGCACCGGGTGGTCGACGGAGGCATGCGAGGGAGCCCGGAAATGAGACCGGATCGCCTCGCCCCGGTGAGGCACTTCGACAACCTCCAGGGGTGGATCCAGATGAGCGCAGGCCTTGCGATAGGAACGGGCGCAGTCGTCGCTGATAGCTCGCTTCACCTCGGTGATCTCAGCCGGAAAACGGCCGATGGCGAAGTAGGTCTTCGCCTGCAGGTATTCGCGCCGAGCGCCTTCGTAGTCGCCGAGAGCCTCGAGGCGATCGCCTTCCGCCTCGTGGGCCAGTCCCACCTCACGCCAAACCGGCACCCAGAGATCCTGGGTAGTACCTTCGAGCTTCGCCACCGTCGACTGCAGTTCCCCGAGATCATCGATCATCGAGAGCCAGCGGCGGTAGAAGCCGCCATGCTGTACGACGAAGGGGTCTTCTGATGGGGCAAAGCCGAGCTCGCTGGTCATGGCGGGGTGATCCTCCGGGTCGCGTGATCCGATCAGAGAGCGTAGCGCGACAAACGATTGCAGAAGCCGGAAAGGCCTTGTTTTCTGAGCCAACTGCCGGGTTCGGAGTGCGGCGCGGCGGGCCGGCTCGGCGCACCTGCCGGTCCGGAGTATTCTCGCCGGGCAGCTTCGGTGACCCGACGGTAGGGGAGTACCGGCCGCTTCCGGGGTCTACCCGACGTCCGGATCCGGGAGCATGTACTCCTCACGAATCACTCTGATCAACTCGTGATACGAAGCGATGAAGCCGCGCAGCGTCCGTACCGTAGCCCCATAGGTGTCGAACTCGGTCACCGTCATTCCATCGGGTTCGTAGGCCCGGCGGAAATCGGGAATCCGGCTGCTCAGTTCTGCAACGATTTCGGGGGCCACCGGGGTATCCATCCGTTCGCGCACTTCGATCTGTGAGGCGTTGAACAGCTTCTGCCATTCCGACGGGATGGTGAGGATCGCGTCGGCTCCGATCAACTCCGACCAGTGGAGGTGGTGCCGGTAGGCGGCGGCCAGCAGCCGGGTCCGGAACCCCCGTTGCCGGAAGATCTCGTATGCCCTCTTGAAGACCGCCACCCCTGCCCACGGAAGATCGGCAGGGTTCACGACGATGCCGTCCCGCTTGGTGACGACCTGCATCCAGTCGTCGGTTCGTCCCACCATGATCGTGCATACCGGAGTCATTTCGGCAGCCGGCAATCCCTCCGCCTCGCGACGGGCCAGGCCGCGGTCAACCGCCTCGCCGACCGCGATGGCCTGCGCCACCGTGAAACTCACCGTCGCGTTGATGTTCACGCCCCGATACGTCGCTTCCTCGATCGCCACGATGCCACGACTCGTCACCGGCAGCTTCACCTGCATGTTCGGGGCGAGTGAGGAGAAGCGGACGGCTTGCTCGACCATGCGATCGACGTTCCGGTAGTTCGCCGGGTTGGTCTGGATCGACAGCCTTCCCTTCCTGCCCTGTTCCCGCTCGAACACCGGCAGCAAGAGCTCGGCGCCCTTGACCGCGATCTCCTCGAAGATCTTCCACATCACCTCTTCGTCGGTCCACGAGGGGTTGTCCTCGATCACCCGGTAGATGCGGTCGTCCCAGAGGTTGCGCTCCAGCCTGAGCACCTGCTCGACGATCGTCGGATTGCTTGTGGCGCCGACGGCGCCGTGCTCGATCGCGTAGGTGAGTTCGGCGACGGAACACGAATCATTCCAGAAGTCGGTCTTCGTCGTTGAGACGGTCTGGTGCAGCGGGCTCTTGAATCCTGTGGGGAGAGTCACGATTCCTCCTGCAGCTGAGAATAGGTCTCACCCGGCATCGATGCGACATCTGTGGTTCGCCCGTCCGGGCACTCGTGCGGGGATGGCCCCGCGACTGCGAAAGGCCTCATCCCGGGCTCCAATGCACAGCTGGCGTTGGCGACGCCGGCTCCGCGTCGTACAGTGTCTGCCATGAATCCACAGGTTGCGGTGGAGATACCGTTGCTCGGCGACGAACGGCACAAGAACTGGGCCAAGGTCGTCTATTCAGTCGACACTTCGGTCTCGTCGGGTTGGGCGTACGACGGCGAGTTCGTAGCCGCGGGAGCGATCCAGGACGTTCCGGCCGGTGGAGTGCTCCTCGTGTACGGCGAGAGGGGATCGAGGTCCAATCCGGTGATCGAAGCCAGGGTTTATCAGATCAACCCGGAGGGGACCCTCAGTGAGCGGGCCCTCGGCAAAGGACGCGGCTGGGCCCGGACAATTCGGGACACGGTCGAGCAGCTGCTCTCCGAGGAAGCCCCGGCGCCGATCGTCGATTTGTCCGGATACGCCGACGTGGAACTGATGGAAGAGCTGGCCCGGCGGGGATACCGAATCGAGAAAGAGGGAAGCGAATGATGCATGCAGTGCAGGTGCCGGAAATCGGAGGTCCCGAGGTACTCGAATGGGTCACGATCCCCACGCCCGAACCGCAACCGGGCGAACTGCTCGTCCAGGTGGAGGCTGCCGGTCTGAACTTCATCGACACCTATCACCGCATCGGCATCTACCCGATGAACATGCCGTTCACACTCGGCCTCGAAGGGGCCGGGACGATCGTTGCAACCGGCAATGACGCCGGGGGGTTCGAGGTGGGTGACCGGGTCGCCTGGGCGAGCGCCTCCGGTTCCTTCGCAGAGTTCGTTGCGGTCCCTGCCGGGGCAGCAGTCCACGTTCCGGATGCGGTCTCACTCGATGTCGCGGCTGCGGTGATGCTGCAAGGAATGACCGCCCACTATCTGGCCAAGGACACATATCCGCTGGATCCGGGGGAGAAGTGCCTGATCCACGCCGGGGCCGGCGGGGTGGGGCTGCTGCTCATCCAGATAGCCAAGTTGTGTGGGGCAGAGGTATTCGCAACGGTGTCGACGGACGAGAAGGCAACGCTGGCGGCGGAGGCCGGTGCCGACCACGTCATCAAGTACACGGATGTGGACTTCGTCGAAGCCGTCGAGTCGATCGCCGGCCTGAAGGCGCTCGACGTGGTCTACGACGGAGTTGGTGCCGCAACGTTCGACAAAGGACTCCAACTGTTGCGACCGCGCGGGCTGATGGCCCTGTTCGGCCAGTCGAGCGGCGTCGTCGATCCCTTCGATCTGGGGAAGCTGGCGAGACTCGGATCGCTCTACGTCACGCGTCCCTCGCTATTCGCCTACATAGCGGAGCGATCGGATCTCGAACGCCGCGCCGCCGACGTCTTCGGCTGGATCGCCGCCGGGGAGCTGGACGTTCGCATCGGAGCTCGATTCCCCATGTCGCAGGCTGAATCCGCCCAACGCGCACTCGAAGGCCGGGAGACGACCGGCAAGGTGCTGCTGGAGCCGTAACCAACACCACACAGAGAGTGGGGCGGGTTTTCTCGGCAATACTGTGGCGCGCCACGCGCAACAGTATTGCTGAGAAACTGTCGGTTAGGCGGCGATTACCACTACGTGCAGGTGTTTGGGGCCGTGCACACCCAGGTTGAGGGTCTGTTCGATGTCGGCCGTCCGGCTCGGGCCGGTGATGATGAAGAGGTTGCTCGTGTCGACGGCCGCCCGTGGGTGGTCGGCGATCCAATAGGAGAGGCTTTGCGTGATGTCCCGTTCGCGCAGAAGGGCAATGTGCACGAGCGGAATGAGCGAGGCCATCCGGGGGCGGCCCGGGCCGGCCTCGAGAACGATGGATCCCGACTCGGCGAGTCCGGCGGAGGCCCCGGTGATCCCGACCACTAGATCCATGTATCCGGTTTGGTGCACGAGCCGCCCTTCCGCATCCCCGGGGACAACAGCGTCGAGCGGTGTTGTGGGGAGACCCTCAACCAGCCCGGCAATAGGTAGATGCTCGGGAGCCCAGGCCAAGCAGCCGGTCGCTTCGTACCGGCGGAGCAGAGCACCGATCAAGTCGACAGCCTCGTCGTCGCTTCCCACGAGATGAGCGTGGCCGTCGACTGCCTCGACTTGGTCCATGAATCGCTGGGTGACTCCGGCTCCCGGCAGATCCGGAACGAGGCCGCCCGGCGGCTCTTCGGGGATTGGCGGCAACTCGGAGACTTCTATCGCCGCGCGAACGCGCTCCAGGAAATCCTCACGCTTCACGCCGGCGCTCCTCCCAACGGGCGTGGAAGGGCTTGGCTGCCGGTGCCGGCAAGTCCCGGTGATCGGTCCAAGCCGAACCCCGACCCGGCAATGATTTGATCCAACCCCGTCTGGCAATCAGCTTGGCGCCCCATCCGCCTGCCCGCGTGGCGCCGCGCCACATCGGTGGGTTTGTGGCAAGGCGCGTGAACCACTTCAGAGCGCGCTCCAGGCCGTCGGGCCCGAATCCATCGCGAACGGCGTCTCTGCGGAGCTTCAGCAGCAGTCCGGGGAGATCGATCCTGACCGGGCAGGCGTCGAGGCAGGCACCACAAAGGCTCGAGGCATAGGGGAGGTCGTGCCACTCCGCCATGCCCATCAGCGAGGGAGTGATCACCGCCCCGATGGGCCCGGAGTATGTGAAGCCGTAGGCGTGGCCGCCGGCCTCCCGGTATACCGGGCAGACATTCAGGCATGCCCCGCAGCGGATGCAGGCGAGAATCTCCGCCGTGTCGCCGGCCAGCACCCGGGACCGACCGTTGTCCAGGATCACGACGTGGAACTCCTCCGGCCCATCGGGATCGCCCGGCCGGCGGGCGCCGGTGACGAAGTTCGTGTAGACGCTGAGTCTCTGGCCGGTGGCGCTGCGCGCCAGGACTTCGAGGATGACGGCAGCGTCGGAGAGGGTCGGCACGATCCGCTCCAATCCCATGACCGCCACGTGGATACGCGGAGCGCTGGTCGTGAGGCGGCCGTTGCCTTCATTCGTCACCAGCACTACCGAACCGGACTCGGCTATCGCCACATTGCATCCCGAGATCCCCATATCGGCGGAAAGGAAGATCTCCCGGAGATGGTTGCGGGCCGCGTTGTTGAGCTCGGTGGGATCGTCGGTGTATTCGATTCCGAGCTTGTCGTGGAAGAGCTCGCCGACCTCCTGGCGGGTCTTGTGCATGACCGGTGCGATGATGTGTGACGGTCTGTCGCCGGACAGCTGAACGATGAACTCGCCGAGGTCGGTCTCGACGACCTCCAGGCCGTGCGCTTCGAGGGCGGCGTTGAGACGGATCTCCTCGGTCACCATTGATTTCGACTTGACGATTCTCCGGACGTTCTTTTCGTCGGCGATCCGTCGAATGTGGGCGATGGCCTCGTCGGCGTCGGCGGCGAAGTGGACAAACCCGCCGGCGCCCTCGATCTCGTCGGAGAAGCGACCGAGCAGCTCGTCGAGATGGCCGAGGGAATAGAGCCGGATCCTGCGTGCCTGGTCCCGCATCTCCTCCATTGCCGGGTAGTCGGCGCCGGCGGCGATTCGATGGCTCATCATTCGCCTGGCACCCACCTCCCCGGCTGCGGTGCTGCTATGCCCGATTCCCTTGTGGGCGCGCTCCACGAAGGTCACCGGAACATTCACGGCCGGGCCTCCTCTGCCAGGACTTCGGCGAGGTGCTTGACTTCGATCTGTGCACTTCGTCGGCGCAGGCCTCCGGCGAGATGCATGAGGCAGCTGACGTCCACCCCGACCAGTAGGTCCGCGCCGGAGGCTTCGACGTTGGTCAGTTTGGTGGACATTATCGAAGCCGACACCTCGGGCATTTCGACTGAGAAGAGGCCACCGAAACCGCAGCAGGTCTCTGCATCGGGGAGTTCAACCCGTTCGAGGCCGCGTACGTTGTCGAGCAGGGTCTCCGGTTGCTCCCGGATGCCGAGGTTGCGGAAGCCATGGCAGGAAGGGTGGTAGGTGGCGGTTCGTCCCTCGCAGGATGCGCCGGCGTCGGTGATTCCGAGGTCATCGACGAGGAAGCTGCTGAACTCCTTGACCCGCCGTGCGACTCTGGCCGCCGCTGCCTGTATCGGATCGTCGGGCCGGAACAGCTCCGGGGAGTGGTTGATCATCATGT
>DATIPS010000012.1 GCA_035471805.1 Acidimicrobiia bacterium
CTCCAGAAAGGCCAGCAGTTGGTCGGGGGTCCACGCCATGGGGGGAGGGTAGACGGGCCCCGGCGGTCCCGGCGTCGCCGCCGGTTCGGGTTCGCACAGCCGGAACCTGCTACCTGCTGCCGGACTGCTCCCTCATCGTCAGCCCCACGACCAGTCCCACCGCGGCGACGACTGCAGCTGCCAGGAACGTCTCCGACAGTGCCGCGGTCGTGAGGTCTGCCTGTGCAGAGGCCAGCACATCGGTGTAGGTCGGGTCGTTGAGTGGTGGTAACTCGATCGTTCCCCGCAACTCGCCGTAGCGGTGGAGGCCCCAGGCGGTGAGGCCGGCCAGACCGACGCTCAGTCCGATCAAACGCAGGACCATCACCAGGCTGGCTGCCGTGCCCCTGCGATCTGCAGTGGCGGCATCGACGACTGCGGCGGCAGTTGGCGCGATGATCAGGCCGAAGCCGGCGCCCAGCAGTGCCAGTTGCCATGCCATCGACGGGTACGTGATGTCCGCCGTCCATCCGGTTCCCATCAGCGTGAATCCGGCCAGTGCGGCGATCAGCCCGGCGATGATCGGAGGACGGTACGAGTACCGTTCGGCCAGTCGCCCGCCCGCGTAGGCGGCAACTGCCATGGAGGCGGTCAGAGCGCTGAGCACCCAGCCTGCGATGACCGCCGATCGCTCGACGTCGACCTCGATCACGTTGACGAACAGCGGAACGTCGACCATGGCGATGACGATGACCGCTCCGACCAGGAAGTTGATGATCACGGCCGCCACCGCCGTTCGTCCCCGGAACACGCGGAAATCGATGAGAGGATCGTCCGTCCTGCGCTGGATCACGACGAAGGCGATGAGGGCGACGGCTGCCACCCCGAACAGCCAGCGCAGGCCGCCGCCGGGCGATCCGGTCAGTTCCTCCAGTCCGGTGACGCTCTGGATCTGCGCCGAGTCCAGAAGGGCGAGATCGAGAGAGATCAACGCCACGGTGAGAGCCCCGGCTCCTGCCCAGTCGATGCGGGATCGGCGGACGGGTTGGTCGTGTTCTCTCAACGCCCACCATGCCGCCCCGATGCCCAGCAGCGTCAGCGGGATGTTGAGCCAGAACTGCCAGCGCCACGAGAGGAACCGGACGAGCATCGCCCCATAGAGAGGGCCCCATACCCAACCGAGGGTGTCGATTGCGCCCAGAGTCCCCAGCGCCCTGGCCCTGCGCCGTTCCGTGTAGACGTCGCTCACGACGGCCATCCCGACCGGAACCAGTGCGCCGCCACCGAGTGCCGTCATGACGCGGGCGGCCAGGAACGTTGAAAGGCTGTTTGTCAACGGAACCCAGATCGAACCGATGAGAAACACCAGCAATGCCGACACGTAGACCTTCCGGCGGCCGACTATGTCGCTCAGGCGCCCCATGAAAGGCATGACTGCCACATAGGCGATCAGGTACGCATTGACGATCCAGGCGGCGTCGTCGAGGCCGTCGGGGAGGATGATGCCCAGGTCGCCGATGATCGGGCGGAGCATCGTTGAAACGACGGTCAGGTCGTCGGCGGCAATGAAGATCCCGAAACCGACCACGGCCAGGATGGAGAACGGCTTCGGCCGTCTTTCAGCCATTGAGATCCGGCACGGTGATGTCGACCTCTGTCCCGTAGTCGGTCATGCGGAGACTCCAGGTGGCCACACCGCCGGCCATATCGGTGTTGAAGGCGAGTGCCCGGATCTCGCCGGTGGCGGGTTGAATCCACAGATCGCCGTCGACCGCCTGACCGCGCACCATTCCGCCTGTGATTTGCTCGATGCGGTCGGCCGGAGCCGTGATGCTGAAGCGGGCGAGCAGCTCACCGCTCGATTCCTCTTCGGCGACGAACTGCAGGTTGGTCAACCCGCCCGCCAGCAGCGCAGACCAACCCTCCGTCCGGCCGAACAGCTTGCCGACGTCGAGGGTGAACCCGGCCGGTGCGTCCCCCCAGGACCCGGTGAGCGGGTTGGTCATCCAGGTCTCTCCACCGATCTGGACTGCTCCAATCTGTGTCGGAATGCCGACGGCCCTCACCGTCAGGAGAGCCTCGGTGGACTCCGGCGCCGCGAATCGTCCTTCCGCCGAGGTGAACTCGATCAGCCCGTCCTCGTCGATGAACACTGCGGCGCCGGTTCTTTCGAGGAAGAAGACCACACTCTCCACATCTCCCATCCGTTCGATCGACGAGGCGATCACGGCGTCGGGATCTAGTGCTTCTTCGCTTCCCGAGCAAGCCGCGCCGATCAGTGCGACGGTCAGGGCAATCGGCACCAAGGTCCGCTGGATCATGGTTGGAACCTTACCGGCCTCAGCCGGAAAGACGTCACTCTCCGTGCTACTTTGGAAGACGATCGAGGAGGGAACCGTGTTTGGTCCGGCAGAGTTCGTTCGTGCATTCGCCCGCAATGTCGCCATCGTCGAAATGCAGTCCGATGGATTGACCCATCAGGACAGCCTGATCCAGACCCCCTACAACGTGAACTGCCTCAACTGGGTGGTCGGCCATCTCATAACAGGACGCGACGATGCGCTCACATTCGTCGGCGGCACGCCCGTTTGGTCGGCGGACACCGAAGGACGTTATCGCCGCGAATCTGATCCGATCCTCGGCGACGGGCCGGGAGTCCTGCCGTTCCCGGATCTCCTGCAGGCTCTGGCCGAAACCCAGCGGCGGATAGAGCAGGCGGTCGGCGACCTGACCGAGCAGCAACTCGCAGTCGAGACCCTCAGCGGCGACAAGCCGGTTTCGCTGGCATCCCGCCTGCGGTTCGCCTACTTCCACGACACCTACCACACGGGCCAGACGGAGATCCTCCGCCAGTTCGCAGGCAAAGACGACAAAGTGATCTAGTCGCGGGTCGCGGGTCGCGAGTCGCGGGTCGCGGGTCGCGAGTCGCGAGTTTCCCTCTGGCCCCCAGCATCATCATGCCGGGTCAAAGAGTCAGACGGTCGAGCGGGGGAGGAAACGCGAACCTGGACAAGTCTCGCAACTCGCGACGAGCTACTCGCTGATGTCGATCGACACGTGGCCGCACTCGTTGCAGACGCGTCGGGTCAGGCCGGCCGAGCCCGAGCGTTCCGTGTACACGTGTTCGTGAACGATGCCGCTGCGAGCGTTTCGCACCCTGTCGAAGACTCCCGGATTGCGGCGTGCTCCCTGGGCGACCTCTACGGGTTCGACCGGTTCCGGCTCGGCGACGATTCCTTGAACTGGTTCGTACGGATCTCTCTTCTCCGCAACGGTGGCCTGCCCGGCGACTGCCGCGGGGCGGGTGCTCGGAGGCGTCCTGGTGACGGTTGCCGGCCGGGCCCGGGTCGGGGGCGGCGGCGCAGCGGCAGGTGCCGGGGGTTCCTTCCACGTTTCGGCGGAGGGTTCGTCGGGCCGCGCGAGGCCCTGGACTCTCGCGACGAGAATCGCCTGCAATGAGGGAACGGGACTCTTGCGCCGCCGGAGACGGCGTCTCCCCGCTTTCTCCTTGGCGGTGGAGATCGCCTTCAACCCCTCATAGGAGAATGCAATCGGGTCGCGGGCAACGAATGCCGAGGGCTCACCGTCCAGCGTTATGACAAACCGTGCGCTTCCCACCCGGTCGATCGCAACCAGTTCGATCGGCCAGGAACCGAGGGGTTTGTCCTTGCGGGCGATTGTGAAGTCCCGTTCCTCGATCCAGAGTTCGACATCGAGCTCGAGGTCGGGGCGCTCGATCGTGGCGATGCGTCCCCGGAACCGTTTGCGGTGGATGCCTCTCATGTCGCCCTCCGCAGATAGGCGGTCTCGTTGCTCTGCTGTGTCTGCATTGCATCATCGGCATCGATGATGGTGCACATTGCCCTGGCAAGAGTGGCCAGGGCCACGGCGGCGTCGGGTTCCATGCGCCCGGAACGCACGTCGCCGACCGCCTTCTCGAGGCGGCGAAAGACGGCAGCCAGAGCAGGATCCTGAACCGGAACCGTGCGGGGTCTTGGTTGGGGGCGGTTCGGGTCGTGCGACGAGCAGTAGCCCGAATCGCGAACGATGCCCGATCGGCATGGTTTCCCGTCACGGCGGGTACCGCGGCAGTGGTCGGGTTGGGCCGGAGCCGCCTGCGTCACCGGTTCGGCGGATGGCTGGGTGGCGACGACTTCGAGGCGGCGATTGTCGCGCAGGTCGATGCTGCTCACCGGGGCGGGGGCCTCCGGAGCCACGAACGCCGTGCGAATCTTGGTCAGCACCCCGGTCCGGGTGCGGCGGCCGTCTATGTGGGGGAGGGCCTCGTAGGAGAAGGCCAGGATGTCATCGGCTTCGAAGATCATGTCTTCGCGGCCGAAGGACATCGCGAACTGGTCGCTGGAGGTGCGGCTGGCCGAGACCTCGGACAGGTTCCAACTGCCTACCTCGTCACCATCTGCTTCGATGGTCAGGCCGTAGTCGTTCAGGATCACAGCAACAGGTAGCCCGGGACCGTTGTCCTCGGGCGCTCGAAGGCGGCCACGAAATCGCATCACACAACCTCAGCTCTAGCCGCCCCGTGTGGTTACTCTCGCGCTTAGAGTGGTATTTGTCAAGTGGTTCCGACGAAGGCGCGCACCTGCCGGATGGCAACCACTGCCATAGCCGCGTCGGACACACCTTCGACAGCCAGCTTGGCGATCAGGTGCCGCAAGCGAACCAGGCCGTCGTCATGCTCGTGGAGATAGCTCGCCACCATTTCGTCGGGGCCGGCCGGCTTGACGGATAGCAACACCGAACTTGCCAGGTCGCGGCGGAGCCTGATGAGGTCATCGTCGAGAGTCTGGGTCGCCCAACGTTGCCAGCGAGTCGTGGCGGGCAGTTTCGCCACCTCCGCCTCGAGCCAGTCGATCTCGAAAACCTGACCCAGCAGGAAGAACACACGTGCCACATCGAGCAGCGGATAGCCGGTGTCGCGGGCGAGTTCGATGATGTCCGGCCCGTGGATCAGTTCCTTCTGGAACACGTGGCGTCGGGCGATGTCATTGGGAACGCCCAGTTCTATCAACTCGACGACGGCGTTCTCCCTCTCCCTGCTCCAGAGAACGGGCCCGACCGTGGATATCGCTTTGGCCAGATCGGCGAACGCTTTCTTGGTCTCTGCGACCGTTTCGGCGAGGTCCTCATTGCGAGGCCGGGTCAGATACCAACGTGTGAGCCCCTCTACAAGTTCGTCGACACCGAAGAGAAGCTCCTGCTGCATATTGACGTCCACCCCGGCATGCAACTGCTCCACCGCTCTCCAGCGGTCCGCGGCGCCCGACACTTCGCGAGTGATGCGAAACGCCCGGACGATGTCGGCGGCGGTCGACCCGGTTTCGTTCATCAGCCGGGTGACGAACGTGATCCCTTCAGAATCGATGACCTGATTGGCGAGAATCGTGGCGACCAGCTCGCGTTTGAGCGGGTGATGCTCGATCAGATTTCCGAATCTCTCCCGAATCGCCCGAGGGAAGTAGCCGTGCAGATCCTCCGTGAAGTGACGTTCGTCCGGCAGTCCGGTCGCCATCAGCGCGTCGGCGAGGCTCCGTTTCGAATATGCGAGCAGCACCGAGAGTTCCGGCCTCGTCAATCCGAGCTGCTGTGCCCCCCTGTCGCTGAGCTCTTCCGCGGTGGGAACCGCCTCGATGGCGCGGTCGAGTATCCCGGCGCTCTCGAGCATCACCATCAGATCTTCATAGGCTTCGATCTGCTTCGGCGATTGCGCTACCTCTTGAGAGAGGATCTGTGCCTGCAGGAAGTTCTCGTAGAGAACGGCGTCGACCACGTCGCCCGCCAGCGAGCCAACGAGATCGTTCCGCTCGTCACGGGTCAGTTCACCTCTTTCCTCGGCCAGGCTCAGAAGCACCTTCAGGTTCACTTCCCGGTCGGAGCAATGCACGCCGCCGGCGTTGTCGATGAAATCTGTGTTGATCTTCCCTTTGGCCGCGAACTCGATCCGGCCTCGCTGCGTCAACCCGAGGTTCCCTCCCTCGGCAACCACCTTGCAGCGAAGATCCTGTCCGTCCACCCTGACCGGGTCGTTGGGCCGATCGCCCACTTCCGCGTGCGACTCGGACTTAGCCTTCACGTAGGTGCCTATTCCGCCGTTCCACAACAGGTCGACCGGCGCCTTGAGAATGGTATTGATCAGTTCGTTGGGAGTGAAAGCGGCGCCATCCGTTCCGAGTACCTCTCGCGCCTCCGGCGAGAGATCGATCTTCTTGACGGAGCGTGGATAGATGCCCCCACCCTTCGACAGCACGGCCGGGTCGTAGTCGCCCCATGAGGAAACGGGCAGCGCGAACATTCGTTCCCGCTCCGCGAAGGAGGCTTCGGCATCGGGGTTGGGGTCGATGAAGATGTGACGGTGGTCGAATGCGGCTACGAGCTTCAGGCTCCTCGACATGAGCATCCCGTTCCCGAACACGTCACCCGACATGTCACCGACACCCACGACTGTTATCGGATCCTTTTGAACATCGATGCCGTCCTCCCGGAAGTGGTACTTGACCGACTCCCAGGCGCCTTTGGCGGTGATACCGAGGGCCTTGTGGTCGTACCCGGCGGATCCGCCCGAGGCGAAGGCGTCGCCCAGCCAGTATCCGTACTCGGCCGCGATCCTGTTGGCGGTATCGGATAGTCTGGCGGTGCCCTTGTCGGCCGCGACCACCAGGTAGGGGTCGTTGCCGTCGTGGACGCGCACATCGGCCGGATGGACGACCTCCCCCCCGACGATGTTGTCGGTGATATCCAGCATCCCCCTGATGAAGACGCTGTAGGCCGTCTCCACCGCACTTGCCAGCTTGGCCCTGTTCGAAGGTGGTCGGCGGAGGACGAAACCACCCTTGGAGCCGGTCGGCACGATGATGGCATTCTTGGTCATCTGGGCTTTCATCAGCCCGAGGACCTCGGTGCGGTATTCCTCACGGCGATCGGACCATCTCAATCCGCCGCGGGCGACCATCCCGCCCCGCAGATGGATCGCTTCGACTTCCGGGGCATACACGAAGATCTCGTATTTGGGGTGGGGCAGGGGCATATCCGGTACCCGGGCCGAGTCGAACTTGAAGCTGAGGGACTGCCTGTCGGAGCGGTATGCGTTGGTTCGGACGGTTGCCAGTATCAAGGCGAGGAACCCGCGCAGGATGCGATCCTCCTCGAGAGATTCGAGGGCGTCCAACTCGCCGGTGATCTCCTCGATCAACTCCGGTTCGAGGCCGGCGTCTGCTTCCGGATTGAAACGGGCATCGAACAGCCGGACCAGATGTTCCGCCAGACCGGGATGAGCGGCGAAGGTGTCGTTGATGTACCGCATCGTGAAGGTGGGGCTGACGCGCCGCCAGTACGCCCGGTAGGTGCGGAGGATCCCGACCTCAGCATGCGAGAGGGACGATGAAACGATCAGCCGGTTCAACGAGTCTGATTCGGCCTCTCCGCCGAGGATGGCCTCGATTGCTTCACTGATCCTGCCCGCGCACGCGCCGATGTTCAGTTGCCTGCCGTCCTTGTCCAGAACGCCGAAGTCGTGGATGAAGGCGGAGCCCTCGCCGTCTGCAATGCGGGTGGGAACCTCCTCCACCACTCGCAGCCCGAGCGCCTCGAGCACCGGCATGATCGAGGAGAGCTGCATCTTCCCGGCCTTGCGATACACCGCCAATCGGGTGAGCTGCTCGCCCGGATCAGTCTCGTTCTGCAGTCCGATCACCACCGGCGCGCCCGATGTGATCAGCTCGTCGAGTTTGACCACGTCCCCGACCGAGATCTCGAGAGGAACCGACGTCCGGTAATACTCGGGAAAGCGCGATGCCCAGGTCTCTGCCAGTTGAAGGCCGCGCTCCGGTCCGTGCAGGTCGTTCAGATACTCGCCGAGCCGATCCTCCCATCTGCGGGCCAGGGCGATGACTTCCTCTTCCAGTTCGGCGAAGGAGACCTCGGGGATAGTCCCGTCGGCGACCCAGATCGTGAAGTGAATCCGGGCGTTGCCGGTCTCGCCGAGTGAGAGGCGGAAATCTGAAGAAGTTCCGCCGAACTTCTCCAGGAACATGCTCTCGAGCTTCTGTCGGACCCTGGCGGAGAAGTGGTCGCGCGGCAGGGCCACCAGAACCGAGACGCTTCTGGCAAAGAGGTCGGGTCTCACGAACAGGCGGATGTGGCGTTGTTCTTCGATGTTGAGCAGCCCGATGAGGCTCAGGCCGATTTCGTCGGTGGGAGTCGAGAACAACTCTTCCTTGGGGAACGACTCGAAAATCTGAACGACTTGCTTGTAGTCGTGCGAACCCTCGATCAGGTCTTCTGCCTCGATGATTTGCCTGAGTTTCCGCTGCAGAATCGGAATCGAAGAAGCAGGTGCCATGTAGGCGCGCGATGTGAAGAGGCCCAGCAACCTCGCTTCTCCGACTATCTCGCCGAACTGGTTCACACGGCGGAGCCCGATGTAGTCCATTCGATCCGACCTGTGAACGGTCGATCTGCTGTTGGTCTTGGTTATGACCAACAGTTCACCGTCGAGATGTCTGGCACGCAGATTCTCCGGCATGTCCGCCAGGGCCACGGGTGTCCGGTAGCCGGTCTTCGAATCGTCGGCGAGGATTCCCAGTCCCGAACCTGCGACGATCTCCAGCGCCGGGCCTTCCGGCTGCTCGATGATCTTGTACTCGCGATATCCGAGAAACACGAAGTTGAAGTCGAGCAACCACTCGAGGAACCGGCGGGCATCTTCGACTTCATCGTCCCCGTATCTGGCCGAACCTTCGGCCACGAGGCGTGCCATTTCGCGGACGGCTTGCTGCATGGGTTCGAAATCACGCACCGCCGCCACGGTGTCCTGCAGGGCACGCAGCACGGCCTCTTCGAGTTCCTCCAGTGCGTCGGCGGAGGCGGGACGGTTGAGTTCTATGTGCTGGACGGACTCCCGGGCATCGGTCCCGCGGGCCGGCACGATTTCGGTGATCCGGCCATCCCCGTCGCGATGGATTCCGATGACCGGATGGAGGATTCGTTCGATGTTGAACCCTTGCGCCTGGATGGCGTTGCTGACGGAGTCGATCAGGAACGGTTGGTCGTTGACGGCGATCTCGACCACGGCGCCGGGAAGGGTGTAGCCCCAGTCGTCTGCGGTCGGGTTGAATACCCGGACGGCCAGTGGATCAGATCCTCTGGCGTCCACGAAGTCGAACAGCCTCTTGATCTGGGCGGCCATCTCAGCCGGCGGCAGCGCTGCAGACCATTCGTCCGGGAAACGGCGCAGATAGGCGCGTGCGAAATTGGCGAGGGCCCCGCCGGAGGGTTTGCCGTCCCCGGTCTCGAGTTGCTCAACGATGTGCTCGATGTGTGGAACAGGTTCCCGGGCCATGGTGATCCATACGTTACTGCCGGCGCGACCGTGATCCGTCGCACCCGGCCGGGCCGGAGCGGGAAAGATCCACGCCGCCCTCCCCTGCCCGTCAGTTTATGGAGCCGGGTGTTTGGGAACGAGCAGAGCGACGAGGCACTCAGCCGGTGAGGCCGGTCCGTCCATCGCTAACGTTGGTTTCGTGATCGACGACTTCTTCGCGGCATGTGACATCTTCCAGCGCGCCGGGCGCGTCCTCGTGTTCACCGGGGCCGGCGTGTCCACCGAGTCCGGGATCCCGGACTTCCGGGGACCGGACGGGTTGTGGTCCAGAGTCGATCCGGACGACTTCACGATCGGCCGGTACCTGGCCGATGCGGAGCTGCGCGAGCGCGGATGGCGTATGCACCTCGAGGGCGAACTGTGGGGCGCCCGGTCGGAGGTCAGGCCGAATCCGGCCCACGACGCCATCGCAGAGCTCTGGAGAGCCGGCAAGCTGAGCGGCGTCGTGACGCAGAACATCGACGGGCTTCATCAGGAGGCGGGCATTCCCGCCGACCAGGTGGCGGAGTTGCACGGAAACTTGCGCCGTTCGCATTGCATCGACTGCCGGGAGGACTGGGAGACGGCAGAGGTGCTGGCATGGGTGGAGGCAGGGGAGGCCGATCCGCGCTGCCCCCGCTGCGGCGGCATCGTGAAGACCGACACCGTCATGTTCGGCGAGTCGTTGCCGACCGGCGAGTGGACGACCGCCTTGATCATGGCCTCGGCGGCAGAGGCCATTCTCGTCGTGGGGAGCACTCTGGGCGTATACCCCGCCGCAGATGTCGTGCTCGACCCGGCCCGGCGCGGGATTCCGATGGTGATAGTCAACCTCGGCCCCACAGAGCACGATCACCTCGCCAAGGTCAAACTCGACGAAAGAGCCGGAACGGTTCTGCCGCCGCTGGTTGACCGGGTACTTGGGCGGTAGGCAAATGCCGGACGCCTCCGCCCGGGTTCTGTTGCCTGCTGCCCGTCGCCTCCCGCTCCGTGCCCGGTTTCCGAGGGCCGGCGGATATCTACAATCGGCCTAGATGCAGCTACCAATCGCCGTGCTCGTCTCTGGTTCGGGTTCAAACCTCCAGGCGATCATCGACGCGGCGGATGCCGATCCGTCGTTCGGTGCTCGCATCGTCATCGTCATCTCCGACCGTCCGGAGATTCGTGGCCTGGACCGTGCGGCCGCGGCGGGGATCCCGACCAGGATCGTGCCGTGGAGTGAGGCACCCGACCGGGTTGCCTTCACCAACTCGGTCTGCGATGCGGCCGAGGAAGCCGGTGCCGCAGCCCTGATCCTGGCCGGGTTCATGCGCGTTCTCTCGGGAGAGGCGGTCGATCGCTTCCCGAACCGGATCCTCAACATCCATCCGGCGCTCATCCCTTCGTTTCCCGGCGCGCACGGAGTGAGGGACGCTCTCGACCACGGTGTAAAGGTGACCGGCGTGACGGTGCACTTCGTGGACGAGCACGTGGATCACGGCCCGATCATCGCCCAGACGGCGGTCCCGGTGTTCGCCGGCGACACCGAGGAGTCGCTGCACGCCCGTATCCAGGTTGAAGAACATCAGTTGTATCCAAGAGTTGTGAAGGCATTCGCCAACGGGCGGCTGTCGGTCGACGGCAGAACCGTCGTCTGGGAAGGAGAGACATTGTGACCCGCATACCGGTCAGGCGCGCGTTGTTGTCGGTTTCGAACAAGCACGGGCTGCTGGAGTTCGCGCGCCGGCTGGTCGATGCCGAAGTCGAGCTGGTGTCATCGGGCGGAACCGCAGGAATTCTCAATGAGGCAGGTCTTCCGGTCACGAAGGTCTCCGACGTAACCGGCGCTCCTGAGATCCTCGGCGGCCGGGTGAAGACGCTCCACCCCCGGGTGCATGGTGGCATCCTCGCCAACCTGTCCGAAGAGCATCACAGACGCGAACTGGAGGAGCAGGGGATTCTTCCTTTCGAGCTGGTGGTGTCCAATCTCTACCCGTTCGAGAAGACGGTTGCCCGTTCCGAAGCGACCGAGGCTGATGCCATCGAGGAGATCGATATCGGTGGGCCGACGCTGGTGCGCGCCGCAGCCAAGAACCACGCGTGGGTCGGCATCGTCACATCGCCGGACCAGTACGGTGAAGTGGCGGCCGCCGTGGAGGCGGGTGGGCTCGACCATCCGCTGCGGCGGCGGCTGGCGAGAGAAGCCTTCTTCCGTACGGCAGCCTACGACGCCGCCATCGTCGGCTGGTTCGAACGGACCGATGACGGGCTGCCGGAGCGGATCGTGCTGCCTCTGGAGCGCACGGCCGAACTGCGGTACGGGGAGAACCCGCATCAACCGGGGGCTGCGTTTCGAACGGTCGGCGAGAGGGCGTGGTGGGAAGATTCCGAGCAGCTGCAGGGCAAGGCGATGTCCTTCAACAACTACGTCGACGCCGACGCGGCATGGCGTCATGTTCAAGAGTTCGAGGACCCGGCCTGTGTGGTCGTGAAGCACACGAACGCGTGCGGGGTTGCGATCGCCGCCGAGCTCGAGACGGCCTTCCGGCTGGCATGGGATGCCGACCCCCTGTCCGCCTTCGGCAGCGTGATCGCGCTAAACCGTCCTCTCGACCCGGCAACGGCCGAGGCGATGGCTGCCGCAGGGTATATCGAGGTGGTGGTCGCCCCATCCGTCGAAGACGTGGGACCGCTCGCCTCGAAGTCCGGCCTGCGGATCATCGCTGCGCCGCCACCCGGACGGCCGGGATTCGACTTGCGAAGGCTCGACGGCGGCTTCGTCGGTCAGGAGTGGGACACGGTCACGATCGACGGCGAGTGGTCCGTCGTGTCTGCCCGCCGGCCTTCCCCGGAGGAGATGCGGGATCTCCGGTTTGCCTGGCGGGTCGCCGCCCACACCAAGTCGAACGCGATCGTCATCGCCCGGGAAGGGCAGGCAGTCGGTATCGGCGCCGGCGACCAGAGCAGGGTCGGCGCCTCAGAGAGGGCGATTCGCCAGGCCGGCGACCGGGCCGCAGGCGCGGTCGCCGCCAGCGACGCCTTCTTCCCGTTCGCCGATGGGGTCGAAGCGCTGGCGGCCGCCGGTGTGTCTGCCGTTGTCGAACCGGGCGGATCGAAAGGAGACTCAGAAGTGATCGCGGTGGCCGATCGATTCGGTCTGGCACTGGTATTCACCGGCCGCCGCCACTTCAGACACTGACCGACCGGGGACCGGTTGCCAATCACCGATCGCCGGACCAATCCACGAGGAACATCGCCCACATGTGCATATCGAAAGAAGAGTCAAGATGATCGAAACGCAACTGCTGAGCGGCACGGTCGTGGCGGCCGCCGTCAAGGAGGAGGTGGCCGAGCGCGTCGCCGAACTCGGAGCGCGAGGCAAAGGAGTCGGCCTGGCGACGGTGCTGGTCGGCGAGGATCCCGCTTCGGAGGTCTACGTCCGCAACAAGCGCCGCACGGCCGAGAAGCTCGGCATCACCTCGATCCATCACCAGCTGGCCGCCGACACGCCGCAAGCCGAGATCGACGGGCTGATTCGCCAACTGAACGACGATCCGGCCGTCGACGGCATCCTCCTCCAGCTGCCCCTTCCCGACGGACTCGACGGCGAGAGGGCGGTGAAACTCATCGATCCTTCCAAAGATGCCGACGGTCTGCATCCGAGCAACCTCGGCATGCTCATCCTCGGCCAACCCGGCCTGACGCCCTGCACGCCGACCGGTGTGATGAGAATCCTGGATCACTACGGTATCGGAGTGTCCGGCAAGAACGTCATCGTCATCGGCCGGTCGTTCCTCGTCGGACGTCCGCTTGCGATGCTGATGAACCAGAAGGGCGTCGATGCCACGGTGACCATGGCTCACTCCCGCACGCCCGATCTCGCCGCGCTGGCCCGCCGGGCGGACATAGTGGTCGCCGCGGTCGGTGTCCCCAGGTTGGTCGGGCCGGACTATGTCAGACAAGGCGCCACGGTCATAGATGTAGGCATCAACCGAACCGAAGAGGGACTGGTAGGTGACGCCGACTTCGACGCCCTCCAGGGCATCGCAGGCGCGATCACACCGGTGCCCAAGGGCGTCGGACCGATGACCATCGCCATGCTCATGCACAACACGGTGCGAGCCGCCGAGGCCTCTCTCGGGTAGTCGCGAGTCGCGAGTCGCGGGTCGCGAGTAGGGAAACTGTCCGTTGCGCGGCTCGCAACCCGCGACGAGATAACCGCGACCCTTTCGGGTCCTTCGGCCCCATGAAGGGCCGGGTACGGCTCAGCTACCCTTCAATCACCGAAATAGAGGAGATATGCCATGGCGACTGCCATCACCATGGGACCTGAAGGACTCGTAGTCCCCAACGACCCCATTCTGCCTTTCATCGAGGGTGACGGAATCGGACCAGATATCTGGGCAGCTTCGCAAGCCGTCTTCGACGCCGCCGTCGAGAAGGCCTACGGCGGCGAGCGCAAGGTTGCCTGGAAAGAGGTCCTGGCCGGAGAGAAGGCCTACAACGAAACCGGCGAGTGGCTGCCCGATGAGACCGTTGAAGCATTTCAGGATTACCTGGTCGGGATCAAAGGACCGTTGACCACTCCGGTCGGCGGAGGGATACGCAGCCTCAACGTCGCCTTGCGGCAGATCATGGACCTGTACGTCTGTCTGCGTCCGGTGCGCTGGTTCAACGGTGTGCCGTCGCCGGTGAAGCATCCGGAGCTGGTCGACATGGTGATCTTCCGTGAGAACACCGAGGACGTGTATGCCGGCAAGGAACTCGAAGCCTTCAGCGATGAAGCGGTCAAGCTGCTCGCGTTCCTGCGCGACTCCTACGGCTGGGATATCCGCCCGGACAGCGGGCTCGGTATCAAGCCGGTTTCCGAGACGGGGTCGAAGCGCCTCATCCGCGCTGCGATCAAGTACGCCATCGCCAACGGGCGCAAGTCGGTGACCCTGGTCCACAAGGGCAACATCATGAAGTTCACCGAGGGCGCCTTCCGCAGCTGGGGTTACGAGCTGACCCGCGACGAGTTCGAGGGCCGGGCGATCGGCTGGGACGACTGCGGCGGCAACCCGGGCGATCAGGTGCTGGTCAAGGACGTGATCGCCGACGCCATGTTGCAGCAGGTTCTCACCCGTCCGGCCGAGTATGAGGTTCTGGCGACTATGAACCTCAACGGCGACTACATCTCCGACGCGCTGGCCGCCCAGGTGGGTGGCATCGGGATCGCCCCGGGAGGCAACATCAACTACGAGACCGGCGTCGCGGTGTTCGAAGCCACCCACGGGACTGCACCCAAGTATGCAGGCATGGACAAGGTCAATCCCGGGTCGGTGATTCTCTCGGGTGAGCTCATGTTCCGCTACATGGGATGGCCCGAGGTTTCGGATCTGATCGTCAAGGGCCTCGAGGGGGCGATCGCAGAGAAGATCGTCACCTACGACTTCGCCCGCCTGATGGACGGCGCCACCGAGGTGAGAACCTCGGAGTTCGGTCAGGCGATGATCGACCGGATGTAGTCGACGTCCGGCCGGCAGCATTCTCCCCCCGCTATTGCGGGGGGAGTGGGCCCGACCCGAAAGGTCGGGCTCGAGGGGGGAAGCGAATCGCGAATCGCGTTCTCCGCTGCCTGAGGCTGACCGCAACACACCTATCCTCTCCCTCATGTCTTTCGACCTCGACCACGTTGCAATCGGCCTGCATGATGTGACCGATACCCTGTTCGCCCTCGTCGGCGACCTCGGCGGCACTCCGATCCGCGGGGGAGAGGTGGTCGGGTTCCGTGCCATGCAGGTCCGGCTCGGCGATGCCGAGCGGGGAATGACGGTCGAGCTGTTGGAGCCTTTCAACGTGCACATGGACGACTTCCTCGTGAGGTTCCTCGATCGCCATCAGCAGGGTCCGCACCACATGACGTTCAAGGTCGACGACATCGTCTATGAGCTCGACCGGCTCGAAAGGCTCGGATATCACCCGCTCAACGTGAACCTGGACAACGAGATCTGGCGCGAAGCGTTCCTGAGCCCGAGGGAGGCTCACGGAACGGTTGTGCAGATAGCCCAGCCCGGCGTCAACCCCCCGATGGCCGAGTTGATCGCCGACTCGCGTGCCGGGCGTCCGCACGCCATGAAGCGCTGGTGGCCGGAGCCTCCGTTTCACGCTCCCCGTGCGGCGGTCCTCGAACGTGTGGTCTTGAATACGGCGGAGCCCGAGGAAACCCAGAGGTTCTTCATAGAGGTGCTCGGCGGTTCCCCCGACCCTGAGTGTGCAGACGAGTGCCGGGTGGTCTGGCCGGGAGGAGCTCGCATCGGTGTCGAACACCACACCGGAGCAGCGCCCGGCATCGACCGATTCGAACTGACCGGCCTCGAACCGGGCGACCGCTACATAGGCGGAACGCTGTTCAGGTTCCTCGACTAGGAACACACCCAACACCGTTTTCGCGCGACATTTCGACCCCATAGGTTCCGAATGTCGCGCGAAAACGAGTTTGGTAGCGCCTCTTAGAAACCCATCGCCTTGTGAAGCGCATTGACCGTTCGCTTCGGCAGCTTCTTGAGGGGCCTACGGGGCAGACCTGGCTGGAGTCCTGTGGCCTCGGCGGCCGCTTTCACACCCGGTATCCCGTACTCCTCGATGGAGCGGCTCAGCTTGGTCAGCTGCGCCTGGGCCTCAGTGGCCGACGTCGCCGAGCGCCGAGCCTTGCGAACGAGACCCTGCACTAGTTCCGGGGCGTAGTTGCCGGATGCGGTGATCGATCCGTAGGCACCGGCGGCGATGGAGAGGGAGATGGCCCGCGATGAGCCGGCGTAGACCAGGAACTCGTCGTGGGTTGCCTCGATGATCTGAGCCTTGCGGGCCGGGTTGCCTCCGGAGTCCTTCATCCCCACAATGTTGTCGAACGCGGCGATGCGGGCGATCGTTTC